>DATBBD010000228.1:0-8935 GCA_036271175.1 Polyangiaceae bacterium
CCGCAACCGGCGGCACTGCGGGAACCGGCGGAGCCGCGACGGGTGGAACCGGCGGAACGACTACTGACGGCGGCGACGCCGGTCCTCCTGGACCGCCGGTGCTCGGCGCTCAGATCGATCGCCTCGGCCGGCCCGGTGTAAACACTGCGCTCACCGATCCGTTCGACATCGAAACGACTTCGGAGAACGACGTCAAAGACGCTTACAACGCAGCGAGCGACCCCACCAAGTGGGCCGCGAGCTTCCAGAGCGAGATCGAGCAAAACCTCGCCATCATCAACGGCCTCGACGCGAACTGCGAAAATCAGTTGGCGGAATCGCCGACGAAGACGGACGGCGGGACGAGCCGTTACAGCGCTCTCGGCGGCGTCTTGGTCGACGACGAGCTCTACGTGAACACCGCGGCGACCACCTGCGGGCAATACCTCGCGGTCGAAGCGAACGCGACGGGCATCGTCCCGAACGCCGATTGCGGTGGCCGCACGTTGAGCTACGACGTCATCGACACGACGTACTCGGCGCTCGCAATTGGGGCGCTCTCGGGCGTCGGCGACGGCGTCTCCGAAGACGACCACGCGGACAAGCAAACGGCGACCTTCCCGTTCCTCGCCCCGCCACAGTAGTCTCGGATTCGTGAAACCCTTCGCGCTGTCGCGGCGCACCCTGCATCGGCTTGGATTTGGTGCAATCGGCGTCGCGGCAGTCGTGGTGGGGGCGTGCCACGCGCCGTCCACCGCGGGTCGCGGACACGACGCCGGGATCAAAGCCGCTTCGGCGGCGAGGGCTTCGGCCTCGCCGCCGGCGAGCGGTTCCACATCCCCCGCTGGAGTGCGGAAATCACCGCTGTCGCGCGCCGAGCTGCCGACGACCAGCGGCGAGATCGCCGTGTCGAACCTAGAGGGATGGGTGGTCGACGGCGAGAAGAAGCTCGCGAAGCACCCGAACGACGTGCAGACCCTGCTCTCGCTCGTCGAGGTGCTCACCGCGCGCGGCCAATACGTCGGCACCGTCGGCGACTACTTTCGGGCGCTCGAGCTCGCCGAAAAGCTCGTCACGCTCGCTCCGAAAGATCCGAGAGCGTACCTCGCGCGCGCGAAGGCTCACGGAACGTTGCACCGCTTCGACGACTCGCTGGCCGACCTCGCGAAGGCCGCCGAGCTCGGCGCAAAAGCGGAAGGCATCGACGAGTCGAAGGCCTCGATTCTCCAGGCGCGAGGCAACTTCGACGAAGCGCTCGCGATGCGTCACCTGGCGTCGCAACGGCGCCCGTCGCTGTCATCTCTAGGGAGCGAAGCGACGGTGCTCGCGGCGATGGGTCGCACCGAAGACGCCGAGCGGCTCTTCACCGAGGCGCAATATCACTATAACGACGTGGCGCCGTTTCCCGTCGCGTGGCTCTGGTTTCAGCAGGCGCTGATGTGGGAAAACGCCGGGAGCCCGCACCGAGCGCGCGAGCTCCTCAAAGCGGCCGTAGATCGCCTTCCGGTGTACGCGCAGGCGATCTCGCACTTGGCCGCGCTCGAACCGCGCACAGAAGCCATCGCGTTGCTCGACCCCGTCGTGCAGCGGACCGACGATCCGGAATACCCCGGCGAGCTCTCGGTATTCGTCCGCGACGCCGGTGACGTCGCTCGCGCCGACGCGCTCCTCGCGACGGCGAAGAAGGGTTACGTGGCGCTCATCCTGCGAGCGCCCACGGCGTTCGCCGATCATGCGGCGCGGTTTTGGCTCGGGCCCGGGCAAGATCCGGCGCGGGCGCTGTCACTCGCCGAAGCCAACGTCGCGCTTCGGCCGACGCCGCAAGCGAAGGCCCTCGTCGCCGAAGCGCAAATTGCCGTGCGCGCGACGGCCCACGACCGATGAAACCGCGCCGCGCCGCTCGCGCGTTCTTTACGCGGGTCGTTCGTGCTACCCGAGTTCGTCCCGTCGTTGCCGATCTCGCGCGTTCCGCGTTCGACATTCGCGCCCGCCGAATGCGGCGCACGCACGCCGCCGTCGCTCTGGCCATGTGTCTGGTCGCTTTTGCCGTCGCCGTCACGGCCGCCGCGCACACGCTCGGGCTTTCGCGCGGCGAGTATCGACTCGATGGCGCGACGGTCGTCGGCACGTTCACGTTCGCGCGCACCGAAATGGTCATCGCGGTGCCGGCGCTGGACCGGGACGGCGTCGCGCTTTCGGACGTGACGCTCGGCGCCGAAAAGGATGCGATCGCGCGCGCCATCGTCGATCGCGTCGCGGTGACCGGCGACGGTGCGCGGTGTCCGGGCAAGCTCGACGCGGCGAAGCTTTCGGGTACCGACGCGGTGGAGCTGACCGCGTCGTTCGAATGCCCGGCGCACCCCAACGCCGTGGACATCGACTTCGCCGTCTTCGACGTGCTTTCGAGCGGTCACCGGCACCTCGCGCACGCATCGCTCGACGGCGCGTCCGCGGATTGGATCGCGTCCCGCGGGAACTCGAAGAGACATCTCCTCGTCGGTCGCGACGCAAAGGGTGAACCCCAAAAGAAGACGCTTCCCCTGTTTCGCATGGGGATCGAACACATTCTCTCGGGGTACGACCATCTGCTCTTCCTCGCGGGTCTGGTGCTCGTTTCGGTGCGCGTGAAGCCGCTTCTCGGCGCGATCACGGCGTTTACGGTCGCGCACTCCATCACCCTCGCGCTCGCCGTGCTCGGCGTGTGGGCACCGAGCCCGCGCATCGTCGAGCCGGGCATCGCCCTTTCCATCGCGTACGTCGGCGTCGAGAACCTGTTTCTCACCGACGCGCGGGGCCGATGGAGGATTACCTTTCCGTTCGGGTTGCTGCACGGGTTCGGCTTTGCTGCGGCGCTACGCGAGCTCTCCATGCCGAAGAGCGAGCTGCCGATGGCGCTCCTGTCGTTCAACCTCGGCGTCGAAACGGGTCAGCTCGGCGTGATCGCGATTCTGTTCCCGGTGCTCCTGTTCGCGCGACGCCGCGGCGTTCTCACCGATCGCGTCGTGAAGGTACTCAGCGTCGGCGTCGCGACGGCGGGCGCGGTGTGGTTCGTCTCGCGCGTCGCGACCTTGTGGGCTTAGTCCGAGTCCAAGTCTAGACGCCCGGGACCCAGTTCGTTCCGGCGAGCGGCACTTTCGCCATCGCGGCCGCGGTGATCGTCAGCGCCGCCAGATCTTCCGGCTCGAGGTGATGCACGTTGGATTTGCCGCACGCGCGCGCCAAAGTGGCAAGCTCCATGGTCATCACGGTGAGGTAGTTCGCGAGACGTCGCGCGCCTTCGGTCGGGTCGAGCCGGAGCTCGAGCTCCGGATCTTGCGTCGTGACACCGACGGGACAGCGGCCGCTCTGGCAATGATGGCAACGCCCCGGCGCCGTGCCGAGTGCTTCGTAGTCGGCGACGACGTCGGCGGGCGTGGCTCGGCCGTCGGCGGGGGAGGGCTGATTGCAACCGAGGGCCATCAACGCGGCCTGTCCGATGGCGACGGCGTCGGCCCCCATGGCGAGCGCCTTGGCGACGTCGGCCCCGCTCCGGATGCCGCCGGAGATCACGAGCTGCACTTCGCCGATGACCTTCATGTCTTCGAGCGCCTCGACGGCTTGCCGGAGCGCCGCGAGCGTCGGAATGCCGGCGTGCTCGATGAACACCTGCTGGCTCGCCGCCGTACCGCCCTGCATGCCGTCGACGACCACGACGTCGGCTCCGGACTTTACCGCGAGCTTCACGTCGCTCGTCACGCGCGACGCGCCGACTTTGACGTAAATCGGGACGCGATGATCGGTGAGCTCGCGCAGTTCCTCGATCTTGATGGCGAGATCGTCGGGGCCCGTCCAGTCGGGGTGACGAGACGCGGAGCGCTGGTCGATGCCGGCGGGCAAGGTCCGCATCGCGGCGACGCGCGCGCTCACTTTTTGACCGAGCAGCATGCCGCCACCGCCGGGTTTCGCGCCTTGTCCGATCACGACTTCGACGGCGTCCGCCGCGCGTAAATGCTCGAGCGAAAAGCCGTATCTAGACGGAAGGCATTGGTACACGAGCGTCTGCGACGAGCGACGTTCTTCGTCGGTCATGCCGCCATCGCCGGTGGTCGTCGAGGTGCCCACTTTCGTCGCCGCGCGTCCTATCGCTTCTTTGCCGCGCGCGGACAGCGCACCGAAGCTCATGCCGGCGATCGTGACGGGGGTGCGCAAGCGAACGGGGTTCTTCGCGCGTCGAGTCCCGAGCACGGTGTCGGTCGTGCATTGTTCGCGATACCCCTCGAGTGGGTACCGACTGAGCGACGCCGTGAGGAGCACGAGGTCGTCGAACGTCGGCAGCGCACGCTTCGCGCCGAGGCCGCGGATGTCGTAGAGGCCCGTTTCGGACGCGTGCCGGATGTACTCCTGCACGTCGGCGGGGAAGGAGTGGTGCTCTTCGAGGACGGGCTTCTTGTTCATGCGTCACCCTTCTCGCCTTCACCCGTGGATGCGGTTTTGATCGACGTGGAAGTGATAGAGCTTTCGGGCGCTCCCGACGCGTTGGAACCGTGACACGTCCGTCGACATGCCGGCGCGTTGCAAGAGCGCGACGACGTTTTTTCGATCGTCGTCGGTCATCGGTTGCATCTCGGCGTCTGCGCCGAGTCCGTCGATGCGGCCGCCGACGTAGAGGACGGCCTCGTACAGCGAATCGCCGAGGCCGGCGCCGGCGTCACCGCACACGACGAGCGAGCCGGCTTGAGCCATGAACGCGCCGAGATGCCCGATGCTGCCGCCGATGACGATGTCCACGCCTTTCATCGAGATGCCGCATCGCGATGCGGCGTCTCCGGTTACGACGACGAGACCGCCGCGACCCGAGGAAGCGACGGCGTCGGACGCGTTGCCGAACACACGCACCTCGCCGCTCATGATGTTCTCGGCGACGCCTTTGCCGGCGCTGCCGTGGATGTGAATGGACGCGCCGTCGTTCATCGCCGCGGCGTAGTACCCGACGTGTCCGGTGATCTCGATGTCCACGGGAAACCGCGCACCGACCGCGACGTTGTGTTGCCCGCGCGGATGATGCACCTCGATGCGCGCCGGGCCGCCGCCGTTCGGCATGACGTGAAGGCTCTCGTTCAAGGCGCGGACGCCGTGCTCGCCCACGTCGAACACCTGCGTGTGCGCTCTCAGATCTGCCACGAGTAGATCCGTTCGGGCAACGGTTCGAAGATGCGCGCCTCGTCGATCTTCGGGAGATGCGCGAGAGAGCGAAACTCCGAGGCGACCGCGACGTAGTCGTCGGTCTCGGCGACGACCGCCGGCTTGCACGCGACCGGATCGCGCACGAGGGTCATGCGCCCCTTGGTTCCGATGAGCAGCGTGTAGAACCCGTCGAGCTCGCCGAAAGCACGCTCGATGGCGGCTTCCAGATCGTCCCCCTGTGAGATGCGCCACTCGAGATACCGGCAAACGGCCTCGGTGTCGTTGTCGGTCTCGAAGTGGATCCCGTTCGCCTCGAGCTTTCGCCGCAACATGTACGGGTTCGACAAGGAGCCGTTGTGCACGAGGCAAAAGTCTTCGCCGGCCGTGTAGGGGTGCGCGTGCGCGGGCGACACGCGAGACTCGGTCGCCATGCGAGTGTGACCGATCGCGTGCGTCCCTTTGAGCGACGAAAACCCGTATTTCGTCGCGATTCGCTTGGGATTCCCCTCGTCCTTCCACACCTCGATGCTCTCGCCGATGGAGAGTAACGTGAGGTCCGGCTCATTTTCGGCGAGGTACCATTTGAAGCGCGACGACGGCGCATCGAACGACGCGATGGCGTGATTGTCGACCGCCTCGAGTGCGACGGCGGCGCCGAACTCCGCGCGCAATCGACCTTCGAGCCCCGCGAAATCGAACCCCGGTGTTTTCGCGTAGAGGCTCGCGCGGAGCCCGCCCGCCCGCCGCTCGCCGAATACGGCGATACCCGCCGAGTCTGGACCGCGCTCCGCCATGCAATGAAACATCGGGACGACGAGACGTCCGAGCGTCTCTTCGAGCTCGGGCTTCCGCACCAAGAGGCCAACGATGCCGCACATCAGAGTTCTCCCGTCGACGTGCTCTCCATCGCCATCAGTAGAACTCGAGGTACCGCTTCACCTCCCAGTCGGAGACGTGGCGGTGATATTCCACCCACTCCATCCGCTTCAGCCGGATGAACTCCTTGACGAAGTCGCTGCCGAGCTCCGTCGCAAAGAGCGGATCGTCGTGGAGCGCTCCGAGTGCATCCGAAAGGCTCTGCGGCAAGATGTCGATCCCGCGTTCGCGGAGCTGCTCCGGCGTGTAGTCATAGTGATTGAAGTTGTTCGGCTCGCCGGGATCGAGACGCCGATCGACTCCGTCGAGACCCGCCGCGATGACCGCCGCCGCGGCGAGATAGGGGTTCGCGCTCGAGTCGGGGAGGCGGAGCTCGAGACGGCCGTAAGGAATGCGCACCATCGAGGTGCGGTTGTTGTCGCCGTACGAAATGTACGCCGGCGCCCACGTCGCGCCGCTGAACGACCGCCCCACGACGAGCCGCTTGTACGAATTGACCGAAGGCGCGCAGAGCGCGGCGAGC
The DNA here is from genome assembly GCA_036271175.1 of Polyangiaceae bacterium. Lineage (GTDB taxonomy): Bacteria > Myxococcota_A > Polyangia > Polyangiales > Polyangiaceae > DASZVB01. The sequence continues at coordinate 6,542 of DATBBD010000228.1, forward strand.
GCGCGCGCGTGCGTGAGGATGCCGCCGAGGAAATGGTACGCGAGCGCCGAAAGCCCGAGCTGACGGCGATCGCCGTCGTCGTGAAATGCGTTCGCTTCCGTCGCCGTCGCGATCGACAAGTGCATGTGCATCCCGCTTCCCGTGCGGTTCGACAGCGGCTTCGGCATGAACGAACACACTAGCCCGAGCTCGCGTGCGATCTCGCTCGCCGCCATGCGAAAGAACACCATGCGGTCGGCGGAGTTGAGCGCGTCGGAATACGTGTAGTTCACCTCGAACTGTCCGTTCGCGTCCTCGTGATCGACTTGGTACACGTCGAACCCGACCTCAAGCAGGGCCGCGACGAGCTTCTCGATGAAGGCGCGATTGCGCGAAAGCCCTTTGTAATCGTAGCAAGGCTTGTCGAGCGTATCGGTTTCGTCCGCGGGCCCGAACGTGCCGTCCGCGGCGCGCGCGAGGAGCATGAATTCCGGCTCGAGCCCCACGTTCAACGTGAACCCGCGTTCCTTGAGGCGCGCGACCTGGTGCTTCAAGAGGAAGCGCGTGTCGAAGGGCCACGGCTTCTTCTTCACCGTGCCGTCGCAGACGATACGGGCGTACCCTTTTTGCCAGGGCACGAGCGAGAACGTCGAGATATCGCCGACGCCCATGTAGTCCGCGTCGCTCGGTTGTTGGCCGAGCCCCCACACCGCGAATCCGGCGAACCCGGCGCCGTCGCCGAGCACGTCCTCGAGGTGCGCGACGGGGACGGCCTTCGCTTTCGCGACGCCATGAATGTCGACGAACTGCGCGAGGACGAATTTCACGTCGTTCTCGGCGCACAGGACCTTCGCTTGCTCGATATTCATGGCGTTACCTCGGCGTCAGTTGGGGCGTGAACATCCCGTCGTTTCGCTGCTTGCGAGCAGGCGAACTCCCCCGAGCTCCCGGGCGATGTCGAACAGCACGTCGCCCACGTAGGTCGCATAAGTCGGGTCTACCCAGAGCTGCACCGAAGGCACTGCGCCGGGCCTCGGCAAGAGCGCCGCGGATACTCGTGCGAACTCGGTCAAATGAAGTCGCCGCTCGGCGAGATCGATCGGAATCGCGACGAGCTCCGACAGCAACTCGGGCAGTCGCTTTCCGACCAGAAGGAGCGATCCGTCCTGTCGCGGGTAATCGAGACACGAGCCCCGTGCAAACCCGGTCGCTGCCGGGCCTTCGACCCAAAACTCCGTTCGTCCCGTGCGAGCGACGAACGACCACGCGTCGAGCTCGACGGGGACGAACCACTGCTCGGGGACGGCGAGCCCGCTTTCGAGTAGGGCGTCGGCGCTGGTCTTTCCCTTCAACGTGGTGCGCGGGACGCTCGAGACGTCGAACAACGCGAGCGCGTCGTCCGGTGCGCTCGCGCCGTCGTGGTGCGCGCGAAACAACGGCGCGAACGGACTCGTGCGCAACGCGCTCACGCGGTGACCCCCTGCTGGCGCTTGTTGCCAGGATCGTAAAATGGCGTCGGAACGACGCGAACCGTCACTCGTTTCGCTGCATCGGTGCGGATGCTGAGCGACGCGCCCGGAGCGACCGCCGGCCCCGCGAACGCGAGTCCGACGACTTTGCCGAGGGTCGGGCTGTGGGCGACGCTCGTGACGCGTCCCGCGATGGCATCGCCGTCGAGCACGAGATGGCATTCGCGAAGCTCCGGTCCGTCGTAGTCTGGAGGGAGCTCGAAACCGACGAGCCGTCGCGTCGGCGGTCGCGCGGCGCGGATCTGGAGACTCCGTTTTCCGACGAACGACGGTTTCTTCATCTTCACCGCCCAACCGAGCCCGACGTCGTACGGAGTCGAGAGCGCGTCGGTGTCCTGGCCGACCAAGAGATGCCCCTTTTCGAGGCGCATGAGGCGCTGCGCTTCGACGCCGAACGGAACGATGCGGGACGCTTTGCCCACTTCGGAGAGTCGGGTCCACAGATCGAGCGCGAAGCCCGCGGGAACGTGGAGCTCGAACCCGATTTCGCCGACGAAACCGACGCGCAAGACTCGAATGGGAACGCCGTTCGACGTCGTTTCGCGCACGCCGAGGTACGGACATTCGGTGAACGCCGCCGCGTCGTCGGCGATCATGCGAACCACGTCGAGCGACGACGGGCCTGCGACGTTGATGGCGGCGTAAGCGCCGGTCAGGTTCGTGAGCACGACGTCGAGGCCAGCCTCGAGTACTCGCCGCTGGAGCTCTCGGTAGACCGCGCCCGACGATGAGGTCGTCGTGGTCGCGTAGAAATGCTGCTCGGAGAAGCGCGCGACGACTCCGTCGTCGACGATCGCGCCGCCCTCGTCGCAGAGCAGGGCGTAGCGCGACGCGCCCACGCGAAGGTCCGCGAAGGTCCCGGTGTAGACGCGTTCGAGGAACGCGC
>DATBBD010000229.1:0-5069 GCA_036271175.1 Polyangiaceae bacterium
CGCATATCGCGTGCGAGCTCGGCGCGCACATCGTGAAGATCAAGGCGCCGACGGCGTTCATCGAGCAGGCCGAAGCGAAAACGGCGATCGAAAAAGCGAAGATCCCCATCGAGACGCTCGCCGATCGGGCTCGCTATTGTCTGCAAGCTGCGTTCGGCGGCCGGCGCATCCTCATTTTCTCGGGCGGCCCCGCCAAGGGAACCGACGAGGTCGTCTCGGAGATCCGCCAGTTGCACACCGGCGGGGCCTTCGGTTCGATCGTCGGCAGAAACGCGTTTCAACGCTCGCGTGACGACGGTCTCGCGCTCCTCAAGCAGATCATCGGCGTCTACAAGAGCTGAAGAAGAAATAACAAAAGAATGAGTCTCGAGATTCGGATCGAATCGGGCGATTTTGCGACCTCGGCCGCTGACGCCCTAGCGGTGTTGGTTTCCGAGGGCGGGTTCGAAAAACAGGCGGCGTTCGCGCACCTCGACAAGGCCCTCGGCGGCGCGCTCGCGGCGCACGTGAGCGAAGCCAATTACCGCGGTCGCGTCGACGAGGTGCTCGACGTGCCGACTCTCGGACGAATCGCGGCGCGGCGTGTGATTCTCGTCGGAACCGGAAAGCGAAAGGTGCTCTCCGGGGCGCGGCTCCGCTCGTCGGTCGCGACCGCGACGCGCGCGGCACTGAACACCACGTCGTTCGCCATCGTACCCGGTGATTTCAAGTCGAGCGACGACGTGCGTCGCGTCGCCGAAGGGGTCGGACTCGGCGCCTACACGTTCACGAAGTACTTCACGGGCGAGCGCCTGCCGAAGCGCGTCCTCGGAGACGTCACCGTTTACAAGCGCGGTCGCGCGACCGCGTCCGACAAGCGCGCGCTCGACCAAGGCATGGCCGTCGCGCGAGCCGTCAACGTCGCTCGCGACGCCGTGAACGAGCCGCCGAACGTGCTCACTCCCGAGGGCCTCGCCGAGGCCGCGCGCAAGGTCGCGAAAGAGGGGAAGCTCAAGCTCACGATTCTCGACGAAAAGGGGATGGCGAAGGCCGGGATGCGCCTTCACCTCGCCGTCGCTCAAGGCAGCGCGAACCCGCCGCGGTTCATCCATTTGTCGTACACGCCGAAGCGCGCGAAGAGCAAAATCGTCTTCGTCGGCAAAGGGCTCACCTTCGACTCCGGCGGCTTGTGCATCAAGCCCGCGCCCGGCATGGGCGACATGAAAACGGACATGGGCGGCGGCGCGGCGGTGCTCGGAACGATGGCGGCGATCGCCGCGCTCGCGCCGAACGCCGAGGTGCACGGGATCATCGCGGCCGCCGAGAACATGCCGGACGGCAACGCGTACCGTCCCGCCGACGTGTTCACGTCGCTCGATGGGAAGACCGTCGAGATCATCAACACCGACGCCGAGGGGCGGCTCGTGCTCGCCGACGCGCTCGCGTACGCGCGGAAGCTCGAGCCCGACGTCATGGTCGACGCCGCGACGCTCACCGGCGCCTGCCTCGTCGCGCTCGGTAAGAACTGCTCGGCCTACTACACCGCCGATGACAAGCTCTCGAAGCGTTTCCGCACGGCTGCCGAGGACGCCGGTGAGAAATTTTGGCGAATGCCGCTCCTCGACGATTTGCGCGAGCAGCTCGCGAGCGACATCGCCGACTTGAAACACACCGGTGATCGCTACGGCGGATCCATCACCGCGGCCCTATTTTTACGCGAGTTCGTCGGAGATGTACCCTGGATACATTGTGACGTGGCCGGGCCCGTCTACGCCGATCGCCCGTCCGGTTTGTATCCGAAAGGCGCAACCGGTCATCCGGTGCTCACGTTCGTCACGTTCGTCGAGTCGCTCGCCGGCTAGCCTTCACTCGGGAGTCTTTGGCAGACCAGCTGAATTCCGCCGAAGCTCCGGAGCTCGCCCGGCGCGCGAATCTGCTCTTGCCGGGGCTCTATGCGTGGGCCGCGACGGTATTCTATCCGGCGTCGTTTCACGGCGCGGGTTGGCTGCCGCGCGTCACGGCCGCCCTCGCGCTCGTCGCGCTGTCGCTCGCCGCCGCGTTCGGCTCGCGCGGCGACGGCGCGCTCCGTCGCGTGCTCGGTCTCTATGGGTTCGTCGCGCTGTCGGTGCTGACCTGGCTCGCGCTCGGGCGTCTCATCGCCGTCGATCACCTCGAGCCCATCAAGGCCGCGCTCGGTGCGGTCGGTTGGGCGCTCTTCGCATTCGGCTGGGGCGTGGTGCGCGAGCCGGCGCGCGTCCCCGAAGACGATCCGCGGGTGCTCGCGGGCGACTTGCTGAGGCCCAAGGGGCAGCTCTCGCGCGCCGCGGCGACGATTCTGACCGCGTCGGTGGTCGGAGCCGCGCTGCCGGTGTGCCTTGCCTGGCGCGTGACTCGCCCTTACCACGCCCTGTTCGCGCACTCGATTTCAGTCCTTCTGGCGATTTGGTTGGTGAGCAGCGGTTCGGAAATTGCCGTAGGCGTGGGTCACTGGGCGCCGGTGACGCCTCCCGCGCGGCGGCTCGGGCAGGCGCTCGTCCCCTTGTTGCTCCTCGGTCTCTTGCTCATCGTGGGCGTAGTGGAGCTATTTTCGCTCTGAAGGTTCTCCGATGACGAAGGTCGTGGACGTGCTGTCGGTGGTCTTGCTCGCGGGCGCCGCCGTCGCGTTCGCCCTCGGAATTCGCGCCCTCGGCGACGAGCGCGATCTCGCTGCGCTCTACTGGCTCGTGGCCGGCGCGCTGCTCTTGCGCTCCTCGACCGATCTCTTGCGGCCGAAACCCGAGAGTCGATGACCGGCGTTCGCGTCTCCGTCGTCGCAACGCTGCTCGCGCTCGTCGCGGCGGCGTGTCACGGCTCGAGTCCGTCCGGCGCGACCCACGCGCCATTACCGGCAGGAATCGCCGCGATCGTCGGTACCGACTCGATCACCGCAGCGACCGTGACGGGCATCGCCAACGCGCAGGGCATCTCGTTCGACCAGGCTCGCGCTCGCGCCGTCCAAGACGCGCTCTTCGCGGCGGAAGCCACGTCTCGCTACGGCTCCTTCGCCGCGCGCGCCGCAAAACGCCAAGCCGATGCGCGCGCGATCCTCGACTCGTTCACGGTCGCCGCAAGCGCCGCGGGCGCTCCCACGGACGCCGAGGTCGCCACCGCGACGGAGCGTCGATTTTGGGAGCTCGATCAACCCCTGTTGCTCCGCACGACGCACGCCTGCGCGCTCGTGAAGAAGCCCGAAGACGACGCCCGCGCCCGAGCGCTCGCGGCGAAGATTGCACTCGCGGTCGCGTCGGCCACGGACGCCGCCGCGTTTCATGCCGCGGCGAGTGCAGTGCCCACGGGAGGCCTCGACGTGCGCGTCGAGGATTTGATGCCCGTCGCGCGCGACGGACGCGCCGTCGACCCTGCGACGCCGCCGCCTCCGGGCTCGAGGGTGGCGCGTTACGCGGGCGACTACGTCAAAGCGGCGTTCGCGGTCGGCGCCGTGGGGCAAGAGAGCCCCGTGGTGCGCACCGATTTCGGCTACCACGTCATCCTCGTCACCGCGATCATCCCCGAGCATCGCGTGCCACTCGAGGAGCGGCGAAAAATGCTGGCGCCGGAGATCTTCGTCACGCGAGCCGAAAGGCTGCGACTGGACGCGCTCACCCATTCGCGGCAAATCGAAGCGGTGGTCATCGATCGCGCCGCCGACGAGCTGACGGCCAGGGCCAAGGTCACGCCGTGACGGTGCGTCGCGCGATTGCCGCGCGCGACCAGCGAGTCTCGACGTTCGCCGCGGCGCTCATGAGACTCTGCGACGCGACCGGCGCCCTCGCCGCTGCCCTCGTCGACGGCGAAGGTGAGACCGTCGACTACGCCGCCGGCTCGAATGACCCTTTCGACATCAAAGTCGCGGCGGCCGAGTGGATGATCGTCTTCGCGCTGTTGAAGAGCTCCCGTGTCGCCGCGGTCGAACACACCGAAGAGCTCCTTCTGCGCGGCCGCCGGAAAAGCTTTTTCGTCCGAGGGCTCGGCAACGGCTACGGCATCGTCGTCGAGCTCATGCCTCGGTCTTTTACGGTCTCGCGACGCGGCGTGTCGGAGGCGGCCCGCGAGTTGTGCAGTGAGGCGGGATTCGACGTGCCGGCGTCGTTCCGCCGCGGTGGTGAGCACTGGTCCCGGGTCGACGTCCGCTGCTCGCCACGTGAGGGCCGCCGCCCGTCGGCAGTCTGGATGGGCGGCACGTGGTCCGAAATCGAGATCCTGGGGCGTTGGACCACCCGCGCGCCCCGCGAAGACGGATACCGCGCCCGCCTTCCGAGCGGCGCCGAAATGACCCTGGTCCGAGAGCCTCTCGGCCGCTGGTACGCCGACCTCTGACTGCTCATCGGTTCAACGGATCCCAAGATATCCCCAAGATCTCAACGGCTTGCCTCTCTCGAGGTGTCGCGCCGATTCTTGAAAAAGACGTTGACACAGAGGGGGAGGGGACCTAGTTTCCACGCCCCGCCGGGCGCTGGAGCTTCTCAGTTCCAAACCCCCTCGGTCCTTGAAAACTGAGCGTTACGTAACCTGCGATAGATATCGTGGGTCCCCGAACACATCGTTCGGTCGCGCAAGCGGCCGGAAGATGATGTCGATAGTGAAAAAAAATGGCGGCAGATTCGGCGCAAGTCGAGTCAGCCAGCCGACAGGATTCGAACTGGAGAGTTTGATCCTGGCTCAGAACGAACGTTAGCGGCGCGCCTAACACATGCAAGTCGTGCGAGAAAGGGCTTCGGCCCCGGTACAGCGGCGCACGGGTGAGTAACACGTAGGTAATCTGCCCTTGAATGGTGGATAACCCTCCGAAAGGAGGGCTAATACAGCATAAGACCACGGCTTCTCCGGAAGCTGAGGCCAAAGCGGGCCTCTTTTTAAAAGCTCGTGTTTGAGGATGAGCCTGCGGCCCATCAGCTAGTTGGCGGTGTAAAAGACCACCAAGGCTAAGACGGGTAGCTGGTCTGAGAGGATGAACAGCCACACTGGAACTGAGACACGGTCCAGACTCCTACGGGAGGCAGCAGTGGGGAATCTTGCGCAATGGGCGAAAGCCTGACGCAGCGACGCCGCGT
>DATBBD010000230.1:0-2736 GCA_036271175.1 Polyangiaceae bacterium
AACCGGCGGAGCGTCGGCTTCGACTGCGTCGCCGTCCCCGTCAGCCTCGCCATCATCGTCGTCGAGCGCTTCGGCGCCCGCGGCGTCATCGTCGTCGAGCGCGCCGTCTCCGAGCGCGCCCAAAGCCGGTGGCGGAACGTCGACCACGGGCGTGGGCGAAAGCGCCGGCTCGGCGCCGGTTCTTGCTGCGCCTTCGTCGTCGCCGACCACGGCGAGCACGCGAACCTCGCCGCGCAACGGCGTAGCGACCTTGCCCGCGCCGACCGACGCGCAGCTGAAGACGCTGAAGAGCCTCCAGGACGAGTTCACGCAATATCAGAACGACGCGAAGGACTACCGCGGCACGCTCACGATGATCGTGCGCCACCACTACGAGGAAAAGCGCCGTCGCGTGCTCTCGGCGCTCGATCGAGAGATCGGCGTCGAGCAGAAGGGCCTCACCGAAGCGCGCGACGAAGCGATTCGTCGCTTAGAGAACTTCGTCTCGCTCTACAGCGGGCCGAACGCCGATCCGTCCGCGACCCCCGACGCGATGTACCGGCTCGCGGCGCTCTACGAAGAGCGTTCGCGCGCGGACTTCGAGGGAGATCTATCGAAGACGCTGGTCCCCGCGATTTCGCTTTATCGCCGCATCATCCGTGAATTCCCGAAGTACGAGGAGATCGCCGGCGTCTACTACTTCCTCGGACACGCGATGACCGACTCGTCGCGTCTCGCCGAAGGCCAGCAGGCGTGGCGCGCGCTGGTCTGCAACAACTTGTATTCGGTCAAGGACGACCCGACCGACTCGACGAAGATCCAGCTCCAGAAGCTCCCGCAAGATCACGACGAGAAGTTCTGGACGGATTGGTACAACCGGCACCCGGTACCGCTCGACCAGAGTCCCTTCGGCGGCAAGCGCGGCAACGCGTCGAAGATCTCCGTACAGACGACCCTCCGGAAGGACGACGACGAGCTCCGCTACAAGAACCCTTACCCGGACACTTGCGAAGAAGTTCCGCAACACCTCGAGCCCGGAGACGAGCCGAAGTACGTCGCGGAAGTGTGGTGGCAGATCGGAAACTACCACTTCGATCAGATCGACGTTTCGGGCGGCCCCTACGAGCTCAATCGAGCGATGACCTCGTACGAGCACTCGATGAAGTACCAGAAGCCGCCGCTCTACGGCGTCGCCATGTACAAGCGTGCGTGGACGTACTTCAAGCAGCAGCGATACAAGACGGCCGTCGAGTGGTTCGTGAACCTGCTCCACTACGCCGACGAGCAGGAAGCGAAGACCGGCGACCCCGGCGCGGACTTCCGTCAAGAAGCGTACACGTACATCGCGGGTTCGCTCACGTACGTGGACTTCGACGGTCCGCCCGCCGAGTTCCCCAACATTCCGCGCAACGACGTCCTCGACGTCGAGACGAACCCCGTCGTCGCGGAAGACAAGATGAAGATCGCGATCGACCGCGTCCAAGATCCGGCGCTCATCCCGCAGGACAAGAAGTGGACCGTCGAGATCTACAAGGCGCTCGCGCAAGAGTTCATCGAGATCACGCAAAATCGAAACGCGATCGCGGTGCTCGAGCTCACGCTGAAAAAGTTCCCGATGGATCGGGACGCGCCGTCGATGCAAAACAAGATCGCCGAGCTGTACGACCAGCTCGCGCGGCTCGCGCCCGATGGCTCGCAGGTCAAGGACGAGTACGCGCAGAAGGCGCTCGAAGCGAGGACGAAGCTCGCCGCGTACGTCGGAACCACCCCGTGGACCGACGCCAACCGCGATGATCCCGAGGCGCTGCAAAAAGCGGAAGACCTCGTGAAGAACGGCCTCCAGCGGGCGGCCGCCGATCACACCAACTACGCGCGCACCTATTTCCAGCGTGCGAAAGAGCTCACCGACGAGGCCGAGCAACGCGCGCTGATCGAAAAATCGATCGCCGAGTATCGCCTCGCCGAAACCGGGTGGGCCGCGTACATCGCGCAAGATCCGACGGCGCTCGACTCGTACGAGAGCCGGTTCTGGCTGGCTGACGCACGCTATTGGATCGTCGTCCTCGAGATTGCGGTCGGTAGAACGCCGACGCCGGACGAGCTTCAGCGCGCGAAAGACGCCGCGGTCGACGTCCGCGATTCGAACGAAGACGACAAGTACCTGCAGCCCGCCGCGTACTACCTGGTGAGCATTTCCGAGAAGGTGCTCGAGGACAAGTACCGACAATTCACGGCGTCGGGCGGCGCGCAGGGCATCGAGAAGCGCGACCAGGTGAAGTTCACCGGCGACGGCGACAACCGGAAAGTCGTGACCGACCCGATCCCGCCCGAGGTGCTCGACGCGGTGAAGGTGCGCGACGACTACAACGCCCGCATTCCGCTCGACAAAGACCCCGAGAAGAACGGCCTCCTCTACGCGTTCCAGGCCGCGGACTACTACTTCCTCTACGGTCACTTCGACGACGCGCGCGCCCGTTACACGCCGCTCTATCAGCAGTACTGCGGGGTGAACGAGTGGGGTTACAAGGCGTGGGAGAAGCTCATCAGCATGAGCAACTTCGAGAACAACGCCGCCGAGAGCCGGAAGCTCGCTGAGGGGAAGAGCTGCGCGTACAACGAGGACACGAAGGCAGCAGAAGAGGCCATTCGAAAGCCCGTGCAGCAAGGCGTCGCGTACCTCGACGCTCGAAAGCTCTACGAAGACGCCGAGAAAATGTCGCCGGGTCCGGATCGCGACAAGAAATGGCGTCAAGCGGC
>DATBBD010000231.1:0-3269 GCA_036271175.1 Polyangiaceae bacterium
AGCTCCTCGCGCTCGCCGCGGAGATCCTCGCGACGTCGACCGGGACGTCGCTCGACGAGGTGACCGAGATCCTGCGCCTCGAGCGCGGCTACCCGACGCCGAAGGTGGACGTGCGGGCCGTCGTTCCGCGCGGCGACCAGCTCTTGTTCGTGCGCGAAACGACGGACGGCCGCTGGGCGCTTCCGGGCGGTTGGGCCGATTCGGGAACGCCGCCCGGGAAAATGGCCGCGCGCGAAGTCTTGGAAGAGACAGGATACGTCGTCACGCCGCTGAAGGTGCTCGCGGTGTTCGACAAGGCGACGCACCTCCCCGTCTCCGAGTTGTGGGGCGTCTACAAATTGTTCTTTCTATGCCGAATCGACGGCGGCGAAGCGCGCCCGAGTTTCGAAACGCCGGAGCTCGGGTTCTTCGGCGAGCACGAAATCCCGCCGTTGTCGCTGAATCGCAACACCGAAGGCCAGGTCCGGCGCATGTTCGAACACGTCCGCTCGCCTCACCTCGCGACCGACTTCGACTGATGAAGCGCGCCGAGCTCGAGGCCGCGCGAAGCCGTCGCGTGCCGGATCTGATTCGCTCGGGGCTCTCCATCCTGTTCGTCGGCGTGAACCCGGGGCTGTATTCGGCAGCGGTTGGACATCACTTCGCGCGCCGCGGAAATCGGTTCTGGCCGACGCTCGCGCTCGCTGGCTTGACGCCCGAACGTCTGTCGCCGGACGACGAACGGAAGCTCCTCGACCTCGGGATCGGCATCACCAACGTCGTCTCGCGGGCGACGGCGACCGCCGACGAGCTTTCGTCCGACGAGCTTGCGTCAGGAGCGCGACGGCTCGCCGCCAAAGTGCGCCGCTTCGAGCCTAAAATCGTCGCGATCCTCGGCATCACCGCGTATCGAACGGCGTTTCAGCGACCCGATGCGACGCTCGGGAAACAGCCCGAGATGCTCGGCCGCTCGACGATCTGGGTGCTCCCGAACCCGAGCGGGCTCAATGCGCACTACCAACTGCCGGAGCTCGGTCGACTCTTCGCGCAGCTGCCCGCGTGAATGAGTCATTCACCGGCGTACCGAATGAGCTCGGGAGGGGCAAGGCTTGCTCGCTTCTCGAGGATCGACGACACCGCGTGGGTCAGATCGCCGGGGAGAAACGGCTTCGGGAGAAAATACGTATCGTCGCCGAGCGGCACGGAGAATTGCTCGACGTCCTTGGTGTATCCGGAGATGTAGAGCACGCGGAGGCCCGGACATCGTTTGCGCAACTCGGTCGCGAGCTCCATTCCCCCGAGCTCGGGCATCGCGACGTCCGTCACGAGCAGGTCCACGGAGCCCGGATGTTCGCGAGCCACCTCGAGGGCGTGCATTCCATTCTTCGCGGCGAGCACGGAATAGCCCCTGAGCTCGAGCAGGCGCACCAAGAGCAGTCTCACGTCGTGATCGTCCTCGCACACCAGCACGGTTTCGAACGGGGCGCCGCGAGACGGCGCGCGTTCGCCGAACGACCGGACCGGCGGGTGCGTCACGATCGAGTGGGGAAGGTAGATCGTGAACGTCGCGCCCGCGCCGACCGAACTCTCGACGTCGATGGCGCCGCCGCTCTGAAGCACGATCCCCTGGACCATCGAAAGGCCGAGACCCGTGCCCTGCCCGATCTCCTTGGTCGTGAAGAACGGCTCGAAGACGTGCGGCAAGACGTCCGCGGGGATCCCCGTTCCACTGTCGGACACGACGAGCGCGCCGTAAGCGCCCGCGGAAAGCCCCTCGTGCTCACCGGCTGCGAACGTCACTTCCCTCGTCTCGAGGCGAAGCGTTCCGCCTTCCGGCATGGCGTCGCGGGCGTTCAATGCCAAGTTCAGAATGACCTGCTCGATTTGCCCGGGATCGGCGACGACCCCGCACTTCGCTCCGAGCGCCGTGACGAGCTCCACGTCCCCGCCGAGCACCGTTTGCAAAAGCGATCGCGCGCGTTCCGTCACTTCGTTCAGGTCGAACGCCTCCGGCTTCAGCACCTGACGGCGACTGTAAGCGAGCAATTGCCGCGTCAGCTCGGCGGCGCGTTTCGCGCTCGCGAGCACCATGTCGACGTGCGACGCGAGGGCGCTATCGGGCGGCAGGCCGCGCTTGATGAGCTCGGCGTAACCCATGACGATGACCAATCGGTTGTTGAAATCGTGAGCGATGCCACCGGCGAGCTTGCCGACCGCGCCCAGTTTCTGGGCCTCGTGGAGCTCGGCTTCCAGCCGCTCTTGAGCGACGATGAGCGCGCGCTGTCGATCCGTGTCCGTGAAGAACGCGGTGAGAAACGCCATCCGACCCGCGTCGTCGCGCGAAGCGAACGCGTGCTGCGTGACCCAGCGAACGTCACCACGCAACGGGATCACTTGCTTGTCGAGATGGAAGCCGTCGATCTCACCCTTCGCGACGCGGCCCATCGCCGCACGGCCAGGGTCGACGTCGTCTGCGTGCGTCGTCTTCATCCATATTTCGTAGGGATCGCTGGCGAGGAGCTCCTCTCGCGAGCTCCCGAGCAATTGCGCGAACGCCTCGTTGACGAAGGCATAGCGCCCCTTCGCAGCCGACACGCTCATGATGCCGATCGGCGAGCCCTCGACCGCATTTCGGTAGTGCCGTGCCTCCTCGAGCTCCTCGGTCAACGCATCGACTTTCGCTTGCATGCGCTCGAGCTCGTGTTCGAGCTCGCTCACCCAGTCGCCCATGGCGCGCAGCATATCCTGCGGGCGACGGGAATCGCCACCACGACGAATGACGCCTCGGGCCACCGGCCGAGAACGACGCCGGCGCACCCGAGCTCAAATTGTTGTCGTCGTGACCGATCCGTCGCTCAGCCGCGAGAGACGCGTCGATCCGGTCTCGCCCGCAAAATGGCGACATCTCGCGTGTTCTGGCAGCCGGACGCCACGCTGCGAGCGAGCCCGAACGGAGATACGCGAACGGCACGGCTCGTGCTGTTTCCACCCGCGGCTCTGCTCGTCGGCGCAACGCCGCGGTAGCGGCCACCAACCTGCAACACCGAACAAGGAAATCGCACAATGGCCACCATCAAGACCAAAGACGGCACCGAGATCTATTACAAGGATTGGGGAAGTGGACAGCCCATCGTGTTCAGTCACGGCTGGCCGCTTTCCGGAGACGCCTTCGAAGACCAGATGTTCTATCTGGCGTCGCGCGGGTTCCGCTGCATCGCGCACGATCGGCGCGGGCACGGCCGTTCGACGCAAGTTGCCGATGGGCACGACATGGATCACTACGCCGACGA
>DATBBD010000232.1:0-5809 GCA_036271175.1 Polyangiaceae bacterium
GAGACCGACGCCGCCCGCCGAACTCAAGAGCTGCGTGTCTAGCGCGCCGCCGAACGACAGCACGCGCGTCGGGGACGTGGGCGTGAACGCCTTCACGCCGAGCGTCATGTTGCCGACGATGTCGATGTCTTTCGGGTTGCCTTGGTTGTCCGAGGTGCTCTGGTACCGAAGCCCCGCGTACGCCTCGAGGAAGCTCGCCGGCGTTGCCGAAAGGAACAGACGAGTCCCCAATTGGCTGAGCTTGTCTTTCTGATCCACCGGGACCGGCGGATTGCCGGGCAGTCCGCAGACCGGACGGCAGAGCACGCCGCTGCCCGAAAAGTAACTGCCGAGGATGCCGAAGCGCAGCGTGCCGACCCCGCCCGAGTCGGCGCCTTCGGTGCGAATGAGGCCCGTCGATCCGCTCATCGCGCTTTCAGCTGCGAGGTGGTCCGGATCATTGTCGCCCGAGTTCGCGAGCGCCGGCGACGTCGTCACGTCCGTCGTAGTCTCGGAACTCGGTGCGGATGCAGGCGCCAGCTCGGGCGTTGCCGTCGCCGCGACGGCGACCGTAGCTGTCGGTGCAGCCGCAGCGGGAGCCGCGGGCGCAGGAGCCGCGGCGGGCGCCGGCGCAGGAGCTACCGGAGCTGGGGCGGGCGGGGTGGTTTGAGCTGCGGCGGCAGTGGCGAGTAGACCGTATGCCGCGCAGAGGGGAGCTCCGCGCAGCCACTTTGAAGTTGTGATCATCGGGGTCGTCGAATCATTCGGGGGTGAAGAGGCGTCACGCGCTCGGCGGTGACGTCAGACCAAACTGTTGCGACCACCGTTGCTGACGGCGAATCGCGTTGCTCGAGGGTTCATCGTCGTGAGCCTTCTTTTCAACGCCCTACGATTCGAACGGAAGTGGCCAACGGCCTAGTCGAATGTACGCCACCCTGCTGTCGACACTCAACCGTTGCCGCCACCAGCCATCGTGCCACCCGCTTGGTTACCCCCGCCCGCACGGCCCCCGCCGAAGAATCCGCCTGCCGTTCCCCCCGCGGTTCCGCCGGCCGTCCCGGCGGTTCCGCCGGCCTGACCGCCGATGAAGCCGCCCGCTGTTCCGCCGGCCTGACCGCCGATGAAGCCGCCTGCTGTTCCGCCCGCCTGACCGCCGAGAACCCCGCCTGCAGTTCCACCGGTCGTCCCACCCGTGGTTCCGCCGAAGAGCCCGGCGATGAAACCACCCGCCGTGCCGCCGGCAGTTCCGCCGGTCGTCCCACCCGTGGTTCCGCCGAGAAGCCCGGCGATGAATCCGCCCGCCGTGCCGCCTGTGGTTCCGCCTGCAGTTCCACCCGTGGTTCCGCCGAAGAGCCCGGCGATGAAACCACCCGCCGTGCCGCCTGCGGTTCCACCGGTCGTCCCACCCGTGGTCCCGCCGAGGAGCCCGGCGATGAATCCACCCGTCGTGCCGCCTGCGGTTCCACCGGTCGTGCCACCAAGCAGGCCGGCCAAGAGTCCACCCGCGGTTCCGCCAGTGGTTCCACCCGTCGTGCCGCCAGTTAGTCCGGCGAGGAGTCCGCCTGGGGTTCCCCCAGCAGTTCCGCCTACGGTCCCCCCGGTGACTCCGCCGGTGGTGCCGCCAGTAGTGCCGCCCGTCTCTCCACCGGTAGTGCCGCTATCCGGACACGGAAACTCGGGACCACCGCAGCTGTCTCCACCGCCTGGCGTCAAGCCGGTGGTTCCGCCGTCGGGCGTCTCCGTGAGCGCCTCCACGTCGGCAAAGTCGCTTTGGGCGCCGCAGCCGACGACGAGCAACGCTGTCGCAGCCGCAGAGAACCCGATGAGCGCTCGCTTGGCGCCGGCTCGATGAAGGGAATGAATCATGACGATAAGGCTCCTTGGCGGGACCTCGGTAGGCCCTCGCCAGTTGAGTGGCGTTCGGGCGCGCTCATTATGGGCCGCCGGGTCCGAATGACGGATTCGGAGATCGTGACCCACCTTGTTGATTGTCGAGCGCGACGACTGCGCTACCCAAAGGTGTTGATTGCTCTACCTCGAAACGCAAACCATCCAAACGCGGCCTCAGCGTACGCCAAACGCGTAGCTAGCGGAAGACGGGACGACAGTAGCGCAATGCGACGGGTCGATCCCTTTCGGCGTCGTCGCGGTCGATAGCGAGTCGGGCAAACATCGCGGACGGAATTCTGTGGCGGCAGAGGAGGCCTGCGCCGCGCCGTCCCCCTGGAGAACCAAGTCACGCGCCGAGATGAAGACCACTTCAGCTCGACGGTCTGGGTTTCCAGACCGGCATGCCGGCCTTCTCCATCCATCCGTAATCGCCGAATCGACCGGGTTCGCGATCTTCGAGGACCGGGTCGCCCGAGTGCTCCTTCGACGGCGGTAGGTCGGGGCCCTCGGTGACGACGAGAAGCTCGTCCGCGACGTATTCCGCGTGCGCGTCGTCCTCGGCGACGACGCTGTTTTTCGGCATGTCGCCGGTGCCGACGCGGACGATCTGCTGAGTGGGCGGATACGTATCGTTCCATCGCTCGCGGATCGCGAAGTCCCCGTCGCGAACGATGCGGTACCGCACTAGCTTGAACCCCGCGACGCCGCGTTGCGACAGCACGCGAACCCCGCGCGGCAAGCGATCGTCGGGGCGTTCGATCTGGTCGAACGGGACGGCATCCGTAATGCGACGAATGAACGTCACCGTGCGCCGCTTGTTCGGCCCGAGGATCTCGGCGCGCACCGTCCCGTTCTTCACCGTTTCGTGGAGGACGACGGGAAAGTCGAACGGATTTCGAACTCGGAAATCGATGGTCGGGTATACGACGGTCGCGTCGAGTCCCATCTTGATGTACGCGCTCGGCCGCGTGTGCGGGTAGCGCTCGACGATGTCGAGCCCGGCGAAGAACGCCGCGCCGTGCAACGTGCCGGAGATCTGACAAGTGCCGCCACCGATGCCGTCGACGAGCTCCCCCTCGGCGATGACGGTCGCGACCTTGTAGCCGTTCGCTTCGTCACGCGGCCCGACCACGTCGTTGAAGTCGAAGACCTCGCCGGGCAAGAGCACGTAACCGTCGAGCTTCGACGCCGCGAGACGTAGATTGTACGTGCGAGCTTGCGATTTCGCCGAGCGATCGTAGTTCGTCTCGAACGAGCCGAGCACGGTGTCGACGTTGGCGTGCCCGAGGTCCTTCGCGAGGCGCCGCGGCTTCTCGTGCAAAAACACGAGCCCCGCCGAGGGGCGGCCGTCGCGCAGCGCCGCTTCGATCGACGCGAGCGAAGCGTCCACGTCGAGCTTGCGCCCTTCGACCTCGTGAACGAGCGCCCGCTTTTCGAGATCCAGTCGCGCGTCGACCGGCGCGCGATCGAGCTCGTCCTTCAACGTGAGGAGCGTCGCGATCGCCCGCTCGGGTTCGACGACCACCGGAACCGGCAAGTTCAGCGGCCCCGATGGGTTCGCGCGTCGCCACGTGCGTCGGAGCGGCGACGTTCGATCCCGCGCTTCCTGGATCAACTCCGTGAGCCGGACCTTGTCGATGTGAACGCCGAGGCGTCCGTAGCTCATCGCGCGCTCTCCGCCGTCGGGGAGCTCGACGTGGAATTGCCCTGCGACGTGGCGGCGAACGATTTCGAGCGCTCGCGTCACCGCCGCTCGATCGATCGGCAGCGCGCCGCCGAGTAGCTCGACCCGCGGCGGCGCGCCCGGGTCGTCGAGCGACGGCGTTCGCGGAACGACGAGGAGGCCGATCGACAGGCCGGCGATCGTCGCGATCACCACCGAGAGCGCGCCCTTGCCGAGCTTCGAGAGGGGGTCGATGCCGAAGAGGTTCATGAGACGCCGAGGCACGCCGAGACTACCTCGGAATGCCCGAAATACACCCCGGCCCGCGCGCGAACCCGAACGACTCGCCTCGAAGGGCGGAGCGGGGTAAGTCGACGTGCTCGCGGGCTCTCCCCAACCGACCCGTTGCCACCGTGAATTCGGACGAACCGCAAATAGACGACGAAGAGGAGCCCTCCGACCCCGACGTCGAGGATTCGGACGGCTCCGTGCCCGACGCGATCGTCCAGAAGCTCGACGCGCTCCCGTCGAGCCCCGGGTGTTACGTGTTCCGCGATCGAAAAGGTGCAGTCCTCTACGTCGGCAAAGCGAAAAATCTTCGCTCGCGCGTGCGCAGCTATTTTCAGGATGGCTCGAGCGACACGCGTGCGTTCTTGCCGCTTCTCCGGCGGAAGCTCGGCGACTTCGAGACGCTGGTCACCGCGACCGAAAAAGAAGCCGCGATTCTCGAAAATAGCCTCATCAAGGAGCGACAGCCTCGGTACAACGTCAAGCTCCGCGACGACAAGGAGTACCTGACCCTCCGGCTCACGACGGCGCACGAGTGGCCGCGGCTCGAGCTCGTGCGCCGCCCCGAGAGCGATCGGTCCCGTTATTTCGGGCCGTACCATTCGGCGACCGCGGCGCGACGCGGACTGCATCTCGTCGAGAAGCATTTTCAGCTCCGCACCTGTTCGGATCGGGAGCTCGTCAGCCGCAAGCGACCCTGTCTTCAGTTTCAGATCAAGCGGTGTCAGGCGCCGTGCGTGTACCCGGTGGACCACGACCTCTACGCCGAGCAGGTGCGCACGGTAGCGATGTTCCTCGACGGCCGGCATGACGAGCTCCGGCGCGATCTGCAGACTCGGATGAAAGACGCGAGCGACCGCTTCGAGTACGAGCTCGCCGCCACTTACCGCGATCAACTGCGCGCGGTGGAAGTCGTGAACGAGGAACAGCGCGTCGTCTCGAACACCGATCGCGACCAGGACGTTCTCGGGCTCTACCGTGAAGGCGATCTCGTCGAGCTCGCGGTGCTGTACGTGCGCTCCGGGCGAGTCATCGAAGCGGCGTGCATTTCGAACCCGCACACCGAGGTCCCCGACGACGAGGTCGTCGCCGCGTTTTTGCGCGAACACTACGGCGATTCCGGCCCGGGGATAGTGTTCATCCCCGACGAAGTGATCATGCCGATGCTTCCGGACGGCGTCGACGGCGTTGCCGAGTGGCTCACCGAGCGCCGTCAGGAGCTCGCGAGCCAGAGCGGTGGTCACGCTCGCAAGGTGTCGCTCCTCGCGCCGTCACGCGGATCGCGTCGCCAGGTGCTCGACCTCGCGATGGAGAACGCCGAGCACTCGTTCAAAGAAAAACGCCGCGCCGGCGAGGACATGGACGAGCGGCTCGCGAGGATTCAGCAAAAGCTCCGGCTCCCGACGTTGCCACGCCGCATCGAGTGCACCGACATTTCGCACCTCGGCGGCGAAGACACCGTCGGCTCGGTCGTCGCGCTCAAGGACGGCGTGCCCGACAAGAGCCGCTACCGTACGTACAAGGTCCGAACCGCGGGCCCCGGCGACGACTACGCGGCGATGTTCGAAGTCTTGTCGCGACGCTTCGCGCGCGGCAAGAACGCCGCCGAAGGTACCGAGGACACGACCTGGGAGCTCCCCGATTTGTTCGTCGTCGACGGTGGCCGCGGTCAGCTCGGAGTCGCGCTCGCTGCGGCGCACGACCTCGGCTTGCACGAGCTTCGGCTCGCGGGCCTCGCGAAGGAGCGCGAGACGGTGCTCGGTGAAGAGCTCGTCGATCGCGTGTATCTGCCGGGTCAGAAAAACCCAATTTCACTCCGCCCGAACAGCCCCGAGCTTTTCCTGCTCGCGCTCGCTCGCGACGAGGCGCACCGTTTCGCCAACCGCGGTCGAAAGAAGATCGGAAAGCGGCGAACGCTCGGCTCGCGCCTCGACGACGTTCCGGGGATCGGCCCGAAGACGCGGAAGCTCTTGCTGACGACGCTGGGGT
>DATBBD010000233.1:0-2863 GCA_036271175.1 Polyangiaceae bacterium
AAGACGCGCGCGCACACCTCCATGACGGTCACGCCGTCGAAGGGCAGCTTGTTGGTCAGCAGGCGAAAAAAAACGACGCCGAGTGACCAGACGTCGGTGCGTTGGTCGACCGCGTGCGCGGCCGACATTTGCTCCGGGGACATGTACGACGGCGAGCCCATGTGATCTTCGGGGCCCGTCAGCGCGCGCGCGGAGTCGAATCGCTTTGCGATTCCGAAGTCGACGATCTTGAGGACGGACTTGTTCGTCCCGACCCGCGTCAGCACCAGATTTTCCGGTTTGATGTCGCGATGCACGATGCCGGCGCGGTGCACCTCGCGAAGGGCCTCGCAGGCTTGCAACACGTAGTCGACGGCGAGATCCACGCCGAGCGCGCCGTCTTGTTCGAGCAAGGTCTCGAGATCCACCCCGTCCAGGTGCTCCATCACGAAGTACGGAATGCCGTGCGGCAATTGCCCGACGTCCGTGACGCGAACG
The DNA here is from genome assembly GCA_036271175.1 of Polyangiaceae bacterium. Lineage (GTDB taxonomy): Bacteria > Myxococcota_A > Polyangia > Polyangiales > Polyangiaceae > DASZVB01. The sequence goes on from DATBBD010000233.1 coordinate 478, forward strand.
ACGTGGTCGCTCCTCAAACCGGCCGCGGCCCGCGCTTCTTCGAGAAACCGCGCAACGATCGTCTCGCGGTGTGCAAATGCCGGGCGGAGGAATTTTATCGCCACGGCGTGCTCGAGCTCGACGTGGCGCGCCAAATAAACGACGCCCATGCCACCGGCCCCGAGGATGCTCTCGATGACGTAGCGGCCGGCGATGACGTCACCCGGAATGACCGGGATCTCACGGGCAGAATCGACGGTGCACCCATCGCCGAGTGACTTCGTCGGAGTCACGTCGGCGATCAGTTGAATCGGTTCCACAGCGGACATGGTCTGTTCCTTCGGCAATCGCTGCGTACTCGTTTTCGCGGGAAACCGAGGAGAAGCAGCGAGACGCCACTCCACTGAGCAACTCTCGTTCCAGGGCTCGCACTCTGACGCGTCGCGCGGAATTGGCCGGCTTCGGCTCGCGAGCCCGCGATCGTGCTGCCCGATCCTCGCCACGCGAGCGACATTTGGCCTCACGGGAGGGCCACGAGACAAACCGCTACGTCGAGAAAACAATGCGAAACGCGCTCTCGAAGTGTCGCCGAACGACGACCGAGTGGGCGCGTCGCGCACGCAAAACGCGTTGCGCGCCTCTCGTAGAAAACGTCACGCGGTCGCAAAGCGACGCGCGTGGGGAAACGTCACGCGGTCGCAAAGCGACGTGCGTGGGGAAACGTCACGCGATCTCGAAGAGACCCGCGCCGCCCATGCCGCCACCGATGCACATCGTAACGACCACGTAGCGCGCTTTGCGGCGGCGTCCTTCGATGAGCGCGTGCCCGATCATGCGCGCGCCGCTCATGCCGTACGGGTGCCCGATGCTGATCGCACCGCCGTTCACGTTCAGGATGTCGTTCGAAATGCCGAGCTTGTCGCGGCAGTAGATGACTTGCACCGCGAAGGCTTCGTTCAGCTCGAAGAGCCCGACGTCCTTCAGTTTCAGGCCGTTCCGCTCGAGGAGCCGCGGCACCGCGAAGACCGGTCCGATGCCCATCTCGTCGGGCGCGCAGCCTGCGACGGCCATGCCGCGATAAATGCCGAGCGGCGTGAGGCCGCGCTTCTCGGCAAGCTTTGCCTCCATGAGCACGCAAGCGCTCGCGCCGTCGGAGAGCTGGCTCGCGTTGCCGGCGGTGACGGCGAACCCTTCGCCGCGCACCGGCTTCAGCGAGCGGAGCCCGTCGAGCGTCGTCTCGGGCCGATTCCCTTCGTCCTTCTTCAAGGTGACGTCCACGTAGCTCACCTGCTTGGTGTCCTTCGCGACGACCGCTTGGCGCGTCGGCATCGGGACGATCTCGTCGTCGAATTTGCCGGCTTGTTGCCCGGCCGCGGTCCGCCGCTGGCTCTCGAGCGCGTATTCGTCCTGGAGCTCGCGGGGAATGCCGTAGCGCTTCGTCACGACCTCCGCGGTGTCGATCATCGGGATGTACATGTCGGGGTGGAGTGCGAGCAGCGCCTCGTCGGTCGTTCGATAGCGGTTCGCGTGCTCGTTCTGCACGAGGCTGATCGACTCGACTCCGCCGCCGACGGCGATGTTCACTCCGTCGACGATGATCTCCTTCGCGGCCGTCGCGATGGCCATGAGCCCGCTCGAACACTGCCGATCGAGCGTCATGCCGCTCACGGTGACCGGGAGTCCGCCGGCGAGCGCCGCTTGCCTGCCGATGTTGAACCGCTGCGAGCCCTCTTGCATCGCCGCGCCGAGGATCACTTCTTCCACTTCCTCGGGAGAGAGCTTCGCGCGCTTCACGGCTTCGCGGATCACGTGCCCCGCGAGCTCTTGCGATTGGGTGTCGTTGAAGGCGCCGCGGTAGGCCCTTCCGATCGGGGTACGCGCGGTCGAAACGATGACGGCTTCTCTCATGGGTCGGCTCCTTGAAGGGTTCGCGAGGCTACACCGAGGTCGCCGTTCGAGCGAGGCGCGTCAGTGCAAGAGATCGGACCGCGGGGGCGTCCACGGCGGAACATTTTTCGGGCAAGGGGCCGTGCCCGCGGCCAGCTCGGCAAAGCCGAATCCCCGGTTTCCACGAAACCGTAAATCGCCGACCGTGCGCCATCCGCTTCCCGGCGGCGTCCAGAACGGCGCGCGCGCGAACCGGAGAAACGCCGCGGCCGTGCAATTCGCGCGCGGAAGCTCGCGAAGCTCCGCGACGGGGCGGGCAAATGTCGAGTACCAGGCGACCGCGTGGTCGGCGGTGATTTCCGTCGGGCGTGACGCGATGGGTGTATTTCGTTCGAACGCCGCGCACCGCTCGGACGACAGGGCGCCGGGCCACACCGACACGACGGCTTTCCGCGCGACGTAGTCGGGGCCGTCCGTGCCGAGCACCCAGATCGACCAGCAGAGCGGGTCGGCCGGCATC
>DATBBD010000234.1:0-12126 GCA_036271175.1 Polyangiaceae bacterium
ACGCCTCCGGCGGCAAGGACGTGATCTACGACACCTATAATTGGGAAGATCCGATCATCGCCGAATACGACACGGCCCACCACAACCCGGTCCCGGGTGCTAGCCCAGGAGCCGATGGTGCCGCCAGCGGTGACCTCATCCTACAGGCTGGGGACACCATCTCTTGGCAGTGCGACGTGAACAATACCACGGACGCCGCGCTCAAGTTTGCCGACCTCGCCTACACCGCCGAGATGTGTAACGTGTTCGGGTTCTTCGTGCCCGGCACGGGCGGCGAGTGGGGATCGTTCAACCCTTGATCCCTCAGGGTAGGCTCGAATCTGCGCTGCGGCGCCCGAAACCATCGGGCGCCGCGTCGTTCGAGCCGTCTCGCGTGGACGGTGCGGCGTCCGCGACCGAACCGTCCGTCGATGCTTCGCTCGCGTCGTAGGGTGCTCCGAGCTCGATCCATCGTTTGATTTGGTCGACCTCGCGCGGATCGAGCGGCGGATTGCTGTAAAAATTCGGCATGCGGCTGCCACACGGCGCGTCGGTGATCTTGCGATAGAGCAGGCTCTTCGCGGGGTCGCCCGGCGTCACGTGGGGAATACCCAGCGACGCGCAATCGGGTCCGACCTTGTCGTGAAACATGGACTGGTAGCCCCGCTGCTCGTTCACGAGAACGAGGTAGTCGGCGTCGCTGCCGCCGTGGCAAAACACGAGCGCGCACGTCGGGATGAAGATCTCGTCCCAGATCGCGGTATAGGTCGGCGCATAGGTGTGGACGATCGGCGGCTCTCCACTGGCGTCGGGTTGGGCGATCGTGGTGTCACCTCCCGGCGAAGCATCGCGTGCTTCGTGTCGTGGGTTCGCGGTGCCCGTGCATGCGAACAGTGACGGCAAGAGTCCGATGAGAGCGGCACGGTGCATCTTCGATAGAACGCCACTATGTGGCGCCGCCAACTTCGTTACACAGTCACCCAAACAACTCACGATCATCGTCAATTCGTCCGTTGTAAACGCGATGAGCAGCGTGCTAGCACGTTCGAATGAAACGGGGACTCCAAACGGCAGGGCGTGCTGTGTTGGCCGCGGGAGCGTTGCTGGTCGGGGCAGGCGTCGGTTGCAATACCGATCCAGCCGCGCCGACAGAGCTAGCTTCCGATCCGCCGGCACCAGCTCCGGTGGCAGAGGTCAAACAGGCATCGACCACCGACATCTTCACTACGCTCGGCATCAAGAAGCCGAAGTATCCCGAGTTTCTCTACTCGGACGTCAAGGATCCGTGGACCGCGAACACGCCGGCCGCGTGCAACGCCTACGACACGCGTTACCCGACGCTTCGATCGTGCATCTGTTCGAACTGCATGAACCTCATCCACCAGTGCGACGCGCTCGCCGGCTGCAAAGAGATCTTCCAATGCGCGCTCGACAAGGGTTGCCGAACGCCGAACGCCTGCTACCTCACACCGCCCGACGGCACGGGCTGCATCGCCCAAATCGACAAGTGGGGAACGGGAAGCGTTTCGACGGCGCTCACTCAAGAGCTCGGCGCGTGCATGACGACCGCTAACTGCCCGACTGCGGAAATGTGATCGGAAACGAGAATGAAAAAATTTCCTTGGATCCGACTGCCCAAAAAAACTGATCCCGAGACGCCCCTCGAGCCCCCGGTTTGGTTCGGCAACACGTCGAACGGCGAATACTTTCACGTGCAGACGAAGCACGAGGCGAAGCTCCGCAAGGAGATCCTCACCCGCGCCGACGAGCAGGCGCGCTATCTCGGAATGGATCGGCGCGACTTTCTCGCGAGCAGCATGGGTCTCTTTGCGACGATGGCGGCGATCAACCAGTTCGGTTGCAGCTCCGACGACGGCGCTGCGGCGAAGGCCTCGGGTGCCGTCGGTGACGGCGGGCCGCTCTTCGGCTTCGGCGACGGTCCCTACGTCGTGCCGCCGGGCGGAACCTGCGACCCCGCCCACGAGATCGCGCTGTCGAGCTCCGAGGCCGGCGCCGACGGTGGCGTCGCCGAGTTCATCATGGACGTGCAGACGCACTCCTTCGACAACGGCGAGTGGCGAACGAAGAACATCGTTTACCCGACGTTCCTGAACCTCATCGCGAACTGCAGCGACGAGACGAACAAGCTCGATTGCTTCGACCAGAATCACTACGCAGAGCTCATGTTCGTCGACAGCGACACCACGATGTCGGTCATCACGTCGTGGCCTGCCGCGACGTGCTTCGACGAGCGAAAGTTGCTCGGCAACGACGCGATCGCCTGCGGCCTTCCGCTCTCCAACATCGGCATGCGAGAGCTGCGCGATTGGTTGAACTCCAAGGTCGCCTCTCAGCGCATGATCAACCAGGTGCAGGTCATGCCGAACGACATGCTCGAGCACCAGCTCGAAGGTATGTACGCCGCGGTTCAAGACCCGACGTGGCGCACGGGGTCGTGGAAGTGCTACCCCGCGTGGACCTCGGACACGTACCCGGACGCGAACGGCTACGCGCAGGGCTACTTCCTGACGGATCCGGTCGGCATCGCGTTCGTCGAGGCCGGCCTCAAGCTCGGCGTGCCGAACTTCGCGATCCACAAGGGGCTCCCGATTCCAGGCTTCGACGTCGAGCACAACAAGCCGACGGACATCGGCCCGATCGCGAAGATGTTCCCGACGGCGAACTTCGTGATCTACCACTCGGGAATCAACGCCGGGACCGGCGGAACGGCGCTCGCCGCCTTGAGCCCGACGCCCACCGAGAAGGTGCCGTACGACCCGAAGGACCCGGCTCCGCTCGGCGTGAACATGCTCATCCGTTCGCTGTTCGACGCGGGTCTCCTCACCGACGCCGGCGACGGCGGCGTGATCCGCACGCCGAACCTGAACGTGTACGCGGAAATGGGGAGCGCGTGGAGCCAGGTGATGCGTGACCCGAACCAAGCGCAGCACTACATCGGGAAGCTCCTCAAGTACTTCGGCCCGGACAACATCGTGTGGGGGACGGACTGCATCCTCTACGGCAGCCCGCAGGTGCAGATCGAAATGTTCCGGTCCTTCCAGATCACTGCGGAGTACCAGGACACCTACGGGTATCCGGCGATCACGCCGCACATGAAGCGGAAGATCTTCGGACTCAACGCCGCGCGCATCTATCACATCGACACGGAAGCGAAGCGCTGCATCGCGACCCAGGACACGTTCGCGATGATCAAGCGCGAGCTCGACGAGACCATCGGCAATCGGCGCTGGACGGGCAAGCCGCCACTCGGCCCGCGCACGTACACCGAGTTCGTCGATCACGCGCGCGAAGAGGGGCGGAAGGGCCTCCCCGGCTGAAGCGCGGCGCGATTCCTGGTGACGCCGCGAACGGGCGCAAGGCAGAGTGAGCCATGCGCCCGTTTCGTTTTCGTGCCGGAATTTTTCTCGCGCCGTTCCACCCGCTCGACGAAGACCCGACCGAGGCGATCCACCGCGATCTCGAGCTCGTCGAGTTTCTCGACCGGGTCGGCTACGACGAGGCTTGGATCGGCGAGCACCACTCGGGCGGCTTCGAGATCATCGCGTCGCCCGAGCTATTCATCGCGGCTGCCCGCGGAACGGACGAAACGCATCCAGCTCGGCACCGGCGTGATCAGTCTGCCCGTATCACCATCCGTTGATGGTCGCCGATCGGATCATCCAGCTCGATCACATGACGCGAGGGCGAGTCATGTTCGGGGTCGGACCGGGACTGCTTCCCTCCGACGCGTTCATGCTCGGCATCGACGTCGCGACGCAACGCGACCGCATGACGCAATCGCTCGACGTCATCCTTCGCCTGCTCAAGGGCGAGACCGTCAGCGAGAAGACCGATTGGTACGAGCTCCGGAACGCGCGCTGTCAGCTGCGCCCGTACACCGTGCCGCATCCCGAGGTCGTCGTCGCGAGCTCGGTCACGCCATCGGGAGGTCGCGCGGCGGGCAAATACGATCTCGGGATGCTATGCGTCGCGGCAACCGTCGCGACAGGCTACGACGCGCTCGATCTCAATTGGCGCGTGGCGAACGAGCTGGCGGCGGAGCGTGGGGCATCGATGGACCCGGCGCGCTTGCGACTCGTCGGCCCCATGCACCTCGCCGAGACACGCGAGGAAGCATTCCGGAACGTTCGTTACGGCCTCGACAAGTGGCTCGGCTATTTCACCAAGGTGAGCCCGCTCTCCGGAGAACGGGACCTGGCCGAAGGCGCCGACGCCGCCGAGCGACTCGTCGAGTCGGGTCGCGTGATCATCGGCACACCGGCCGATGCGATCGCTCAGATCGAACGGCTCGAGAAAAAAGTCGGACGCTTCGGGGCCTTTTTGCAGCTCGCGCACAACTGGGCGAACTTCGACGCGACGAAAAAATCGTACGAGCTCTTCGTGCGGCACGTCCTGCCGAGGTTCAATGACAGCAGCCGCGGTCGCGTCGAGTCACTCGACTGGGTCCAGGGCAACCAAACGGAGTTCGGCGCCGCAGCCGTCAACGCCGCGATGACCGCCATCCAGAAGCACAACCAGGAACAGGCGAAGAAGAAGGCCTGAAACGGCCGAAAGTGCAGGAAAGCGAGCGATTCGGTCCGTAGTCGACGGCGCGCGGGCGCGAGGCCCCGAACATCGAACTATGGATTCGCGCCCTCCGCCCCTTTACTCCTCCGGGTGAAGGGAGCGCGTCGATGGACCGCATTGCATCGCCCGCCAATCGCATTCGAGATCGCTACGACGTGGTCGTGGTGGGGTCTGGTTACGGCGGCGCCGTCGCGGCGTCACGACTGGCCCGCGCCGGGCGCTCGGTCTGTGTCCTCGAGCGCGGGCGCGAATTTCTCCCCGGCGAGTTCCCGAGAACCCCGGTCGGCGCCGAGAAAGAATCGCAGATGTCGGGCCCCGGCTTTCGTCGAGGCGACGCGACGGCGCTTTTCGACTTTCACCTCGGCGAGGACATCAACGTGCTCCGTGGTTGCGGCCTCGGAGGCACGTCGCTCATCAACGCGAACGTCTCGCTCGCGCCGCTCGGGTCGGTTTTCGCCGACGAGCGCTGGCCCGTCGAGCTCCGCGCGGACGTTACGGGTCGGTTGGCCCTCGGTTATCGGCGTGCCGACGCGATGCTCAGGCCCGCGACGTATCCCGAGACGCTCGCGCCGCTGACCAAGCTTTCCACGCTTTCAGAATCGGCGAAGAAACTCGGTGAGCGCTTTCGCCTCCTCGACGTCAACGTCAACTTCGCGGGCGACCCCGACGGCAATCACGTCGGAGTTCCGCAGCCGGCGTGCAACGCCTGCGGAGACTGCGTCACGGGGTGCAACACCGGATCGAAAAACACGACCCGGATGACGTACCTTCCCGACGCCAAAAATCACGGCGCGGAGATCTTTTGCGAGCTCGCGGTTCGAAGAATCGAACGGGCGCGGTCGCGCTATCGGGTTTACTACGAGCCCGCGAACGACGAGCGCGCGAAGTTCGGAGGCCCGGAGCTGTTCGTCCTCGCGGACGTGGTCGTCTTGGGCGCGGGCGCGCTCGGGTCCACGGAAATTCTCCTTCGTTCCGGCACGCGCGGCCTCGCGATTTCCCCGTGCGTAGGCTCACGCTTCAGCGGCAACGGAGACGTGCTCGGATTCGGGTACAACGGCCACGACGCGGTGAACGGCGTCGGTTGCGGCGAACACGATCCGAAGAAGCTGTCGCGAGTGGGGCCATGCATCACCGGAGCGATCGACGCCCGTGAGGGGTGCGCGCTCGACGACGGCCTCATCATAGAAGAGGGGGTGGTCCCCGGTGCGCTCGGTCCGATTCTCGCCACGACGCTCGCCGCTGCAGCGATGACGTTCGGAAAATCGCCGGAAGAGGGGATCGTCGGGGTCGCCGATCGCGCTGCGCGTGTCCTCGAGAGCCTGACCGAGGGCCCCTACCGCGGCGCCGTGAATGCGACGCAGACGTACTTGGTGATGGCTCACGACGGCGCGGACGGCCGGATGGTGCTCGACGACGAGGATCGACTTCGCATCGAGTGGAAAGGCGTCGGAGAGCGACCCATCTTCGCGGCGATCAACGAACGCCTGCGCCGAGTCGCGGAGGCGATAGGCGGCACGTACGTCAAGAACCCGACGTGGACCGAATTCTTCGGGCACTCGCTCTTCACGGTTCACCCGCTCGGTGGCTGCCCGATGGGACAGAGTGCCGAGTCCGGCGCCGTGAATCACAAGGGGCAAGTGTTCGCGAGCGCCGCGGGAACGGAGGTGCACGACGGTCTGTACGTCGTCGACGGGGCGATCGTGCCGCGGTCGCTCGGAGTCAATCCGTTGCTCACCATCACGGCGCTGTCGGAACGCATCAGCCAAATCATCGCCGAAGATCGCGGGTGGACCTTCGACGACGCGCTGCCGTCCAAGCCGCGCGCGGTGGGCCTCGCCGGAACCCCGACGACGACCGGCGTTTCGTTCACCGAGACGATGCAGGGATACTTCTCGATGACCGAGAGGGGCGACTACGACGACGCGTTCGCCGCCGGACGCGCTGCGAATTCGCCGTTTCGGTTCGTTCTCACCATCACGGCCGACGACGCGACGCGGTTCATCGAAGAGCGAGACTACGTGGCGTACTCATCCGGAACGGTGGAAGCCCCCGCGCTCTCCCCGAAGCCCCTCGTCGTGACCGAGGGCACGTTCAACCTGTTCGTGGACGACCCGGATCGCGTCGACACGAAGCTCATGGTCTACCGAATGACGCTGACGGACGAAGGCGGCAGGCGGTATTTTTTCCGGGGAATCAAGGTGATCCATGATGATCCGGGGTTCGACCTCTGGCGTGACACGACGACCTTGTTCATCACGCTCTACGCCGGAGCGTCCGAAGACGCGCCGGTCGTCGGCAAAGGTGTCCTTCGGATCGCCGAAGCCGATTTCGCGAAGCAGCTCGCCACGATGAGGCCGCTGCGCGCAGAGACCACGATGGAAGGGCTGCGCATCGTGCGCCGGTTCGGCGAGATGTTCGCGCGCGAGCTGCTCGATACTTACGGCGGCGTCGCTGCGCCGAATCGAGCCTTGTCGACGCAGGGCCTTCGCCTGCGTCGGCCGCTCCGCACTCCTGCTCCCACGCTTCACGAGTTTTCCACGCTGGACGGCGTGCGCCTCCGATTGACGCGGTACCAGGGCGGAAAAAAGGGGCCCGTGATCCTCGCGCCGGGGTTCGGGAACGCCGCTTCGGTCTACGCGCTCGACACGGTGGACACGTCCTTCGTCGAGTACCTCTCCGCGCGCGGCTACGATGTGTGGCTCTTCGACCGCCGTTCGAGCCCGGCGCTTCCGTCGGCGGCGACCCCGTTTACCGAAGACGACGAAGCTCGTTTCGATTGGCCCGCAGCGATCGGAACGGTGCGCCAGATCACCCAAGCCAGCACGGTGCAGGTCGTGGCTCATTGCATGGGGTCGATGACGTTGCTCATGGCCACCGCGCGCGGTCTAGACGGCGTGAGGAATGCCATTTGCTCGCAAGTGACGACGTATTTCCCGACGGATTTCTCGAACCGGCTCAAGGCCCAGTTGAAGATCGCCGACGGCCTGTCCCTCGTCGGCGTGGGGAACTTGAACCCGAACCCGGAGAGCGGCCTCCTCGACAAGGCGCTGCATCACGTCTTCCGTCTGTTCTCGATTTCCATCGGCGAAGAGTGCAAGGATCCCGTCTGTCACGCGATTACCGGGATCTTCGGGCCCGTGTACGAGCACGCGCAGCTCAATCAGGCGACGCACGACGCGATGAGCGAAGTGTTCGGCGTGGCCAACGTGACCGTCCTCAAGCATCTGCTGCTCATTCTCGAAGCGGGTCACGCCGTCGACGCGGAGGGGCGAGACGTGTATCGACCGGAGCTCTTGAAGAAACTGCGCTACCCGATTCATTTCATCGCGGGACTCAAGAACGAACTGTGCCGACCGGCGGCGTCGGCCGATCTGCTGAGCGAGCTCGTCGAGCGGTTCGGTCCTGGCGCGTACACGCGGAGCGAGTTCGACGACTACGCGCACCTCGATTGCTTCGTCGGGAAGAATGCGGCCAAAGACGTGTTTCCCGATCTGCTCGAGCAACTCGATCGATACAATCAGGGGGCCTCTTCATGACGACCGAATCAGCGCCGCTCGAGCTCGAACCTGCCGGATTTCGCGTTCAGCTTCTTCACCGTCGACGGCGCGACGTGACCCGAAAAGAGCTGCAAAATTTCTGGGCGAAGGAGCGGGCCCCCGCGGCGCTCGAGCTCGCTCGAGAGCTCGGTTTCACGCGCTACACTCGGATCGACCAAGTGCCGCACCCCAACTTCCTCGGCACGGTGATGGCCGGAAGCCGGAAATTTCTCGCCGTCGAGCTCGTCGCGCTGTGGACCGGGAAAAAGTTACCAGCGCTCGAGGGCAGCCCGTTTCCTCTCGAGTCGGAGGAGTTCGACACCATCGACGAGTTTCACTACGACTCGGTCGATCGACTCCTCGAGACTTTGGGCTCGACCGAAGGGCTCGCCGCCGCGCGAAAGCTCGCGAAGGTCACCGGCGGTGCGATCGAGCGGACCAGCGCCGTGATCGGACCCCAGTACCAAGTGATCGAGCGCGACGCGAAGTCGTCGACCAAGGTGACCTTCTGCTTGCGACGAATCGCCGATCAGGACCGCGAGCGAATGCAGTCGTATTGGCTTCACCAGCATGGCGCACTCGTCGTCTCGCTTCAGCCGAGGCTCGAGACTCGGGGGTACGAACAGGTTCACGCCGCGTCGCACCCGAATTTTCCGGAGGTGGCTTCGGCGCTCGGCGCGACGGAGCTGAACGTGTTCGAGGGTACCGCGAGCCTCTGGTACGGCAGCGCCACTTCGCTCAAAAAGACGTTCTTGAAGGCGGAGTGCCAGCGCGCCAATTTCCGCTTGGAAGAGGACGAGCTGAACTTCCTCGATGGACAGCGTTGCGTGCTCGTCTTCGGCAGCGAGACCACGGTGGAGCCGAACTCGGGACGAGTACGTGTCGTCGACCGCTCGCCTCCCGCAGTCGATAGCCACACGAAATCGACGAACTGAATGCCGCCGACGCCGCCCCTCTCGACGGGAAGACGGGAAGACGGGAAGACGGGAAGACGGGAAGAAATCGACGGGAACGGGGCCGCCTGAAACGAGTCGGGGGCTTTCTGCACCCGCCTCCGAAGACGCGCCGTGGACGCCTGACGGCGTCGGGACTAGCCTGAGGGTTCCGCCGGAGAGCATTTGTCGAACGCGCGCCGCCAGCCGACCCTGCATGCGCAGCTCATGCAGATCTTCCAAGATCCGAGCTACCGACCGCCGCCGCTCCCGAGCGTCGCCGTCGAACTGATGGCGATCTCCGAGCGCGAAGACCCCAGCGTCGATGACGTGGTCCGGTTGCTCGAACGGGACGAGATGCTGACGGGGTCGCTCATTCGCCTCGTGAGCTCGCCGATCTACGCCGGCCGAGGCGGCAGCGTGCGCTCGCTGCGCGGCGCGGTCGTGCGGCTCGGAGTCCGAACGGTTCGCGACATGGTTTTCGATGCTGCGCTCCGCCGGGACGTCTTCCGAGTGCCCGAGTACAGCGACACGGCGGAGATCATCGGCCGCCACAGCACCGCGACGGCATACATCTCGAGAATCGTCTGCCGCCACATCCGCGCCGACGAAGACCTGGTGTTTCTGTCGGCGCTCCTGCACGACATCGGGTTCGCCGCGCTGCTTTTTGCGCTCGGAAGCGACGCGCGACTCGGCCGTCCGCCCCTCATCGAGATCTGGTCGACACTCGACGGCACGCACGAGCTCGCGTCGAAGCAAGTCACTAAGATCTGGGGTCTTCCCGCGCCGCTCTCCGCTCTGGTCGGGCATCACCACCATCAACACACCGGCGCGACGACCCGGTTCGCGGCGATTTTGAACGTGTCCGACGCGCTGTCGACTCGCTTCGGCTACGGCGTGTTCGGCCCGACCGACGCGGAAGGCGCACCTCTACCTGCCGATACCGTCGGGGAGGTGGACTTCGCCGACGCGCGCGCCGTCCTCGGGATCGACGACGCGGTGCTCGCTCGCATCGTGGCCGACGCGGATCTCTTGCTTCCGCAGCTCATGCCGGCGTCGGGCGACGCGAGCTGAGCCGAAGTCGCAGCGAGCGCGCTTCAGTCGGCGGCGATACTCGACGATTCGCCGAGCCAATCGCGCGCCATGGCGAGCGCGTGAACGCTCGACTCGAGTCGGGTGAGAAACGACTCTTTCATCGCCGGGTCGTCGAGGGTCGCGGCGGTTTTCCGGACCTGGTCGAGCGCGGCGCGGGCCGAACCACGCGCGCCGTCGAGAGCGCCGGTCGCGCGGAGGGCCTCGGCGCGCGCGAGCAAGAGCCACACGAGCCATTGCGGATTGATCGTCGAAGATTGGGCGAGCCCGCGATTCGCCGCATCGAGCGCCTCCGCGGGACGGCCGAGCGCGAGCAAGATGCGCGCGGCGACGGCCTCGCCGGTGGGTCGGATGACGACGGAGGGACCGCTCGCGGCGAGCCGCGCTTCGTCGAGCGCCTCGACGACTCGGCCGTTACGCAAATGAAGCTCGACGGTGAGCGCACGCCCGAGCTGCTGCGCGGACACGTCGGGTGCGCTTCGTAGCGCCGCGAGTGTCTCGTCGAGGCCGTCCGAGTCGCCCTGCCGGATCCGCACGGCCGCGATGTAAAACGCGGCGTAGCCTTTGAGCCACGAGCCGCCCGCGGCGTCGGACAGCTCGCGCACGCGTTCGAACGTCGCGAGCGTCTCTTCAGCGAGCCCCATTTCCCAGGCCGCGGCGCCCGCCCACGACAGTGCCGACGCTTCGCCCAGGGCGTCTCCCGCCTCGCGCATCGTCGCGACGCTCTTTCGCGTCACGCGCACCGCGCGCCCGAGATCGGCATTCACGAGGATGGCGAGCGCGGCCATCGAAACCGAGAGCCACGCGGCGTAGAGCGGCTCGGCGCGCTCGAGGTTCGCCTCGGTCGCGCCGATGCGTTCGAGAAAGGCCTCTGCGCGGCCTCCTTGTCCGATGATGATGAGTCCGAGCACGAGCCACGTGCACGCTCTCGCCGCGGCGATCGGGTGCTGTCCAAGGTCCGGCGTCGAGCTCACGAGCGCCTCGATGACGCTCGTCGCTTCTTCGGGTCTGCCGCTCGCCGTCGCCGCCGCGACGAACGACGCGGTCGCGCGCCACCACGCCGTGCTTCCCTCGGACAAGAGCGCGCGAGCGTTGCGCGACGTCTCGAGCGCCGCACCGAACTGCCCGTCCCACCCGAGCCCTTCGGCGGAAATGACGAGCAAGAGACCCAATGCTTCGCCCTCGGCGCCGAGCGCCGCCCCTTTGTTCGCGAGCGCGACGGCGCTCTGGACGTCGCCTCCGTCGAGGGATGCCTTCGCGGCGCGCACGACCCAGGGCACCGCGCGACCGGGCTGCCCCGCGCGTTCGAAATGCTCGGCGATCACCTGAGCACTGCGCTCGCCCGCTTGCTCGAGCCACTCCGCGGCGAGTCCGTGCGCGACGGCGAGATCCTCTTCGGTGAGCATCCCGTACGCGGCGTCGCGGAGGAGCGCGTGCCGAAACTGGTACTCGCGATCTTCGGTGAACCGCGACTGCGGCGCTCGAACGAGGAGCTCGCGTTCGACCAAAGTGTCGAGCCATTCTTCGGTGTCCGTCTCGACCCCGAGCATCGCGCCGACGCCGCCGCGCCAGAACGTCTCGCCGAACACGCTGGCTGCGCGGAGGACGCGCCGCGCCTCGGGTTCGATGCGGTCGAGCCGCGACTGCGCCATCGAGAGCACGGTTTCCGGCAGATCGACGGCCCCTTCGGCGACGCGACGGATGAGCTCTTCGAGGTAGAACGCATTGCCGTCCGCGAGCTTCACGATCCGCCCGAGCGTCGGTTCATCGACGTCGGGACCGAGCACGCTTCGAACGAGGCGTTCGGCAGCGCGCCGCGTGAGACCGCCTAGACGGAGCTCTTGCAACCCATGATGCTCGAAGAGCCGTGGAAACTGCTCGTAGAGCTCCGGTCTCCCGAGCGAAAAAACGAGGATCGGGCGATCCGCGAGCTGCTTCAACGCGTCGTCGAGGTACGCGACCGTCGGGTGGTCGCCCCAGTGCAGATCTTCGAGGACGAC
>DATBBD010000235.1:0-14577 GCA_036271175.1 Polyangiaceae bacterium
TCACGCCGCCGCGGCCTCGTCGCCCACCACGCCCGCGTGAGCCGCATCAAAAACGTCGCGCATCACTCGTGATGTTGCCTCCACCCGCCCGTCCTCGCGCAGCGCTGCGGCCGCTCGACCTCCTCCCGATCGCGTGCTCGCCCAAGCGCTGCGCCCGCGATGGAGGAGGTCCAGCGCTCCCGCCGCATGACGATGCGACGCGCAAGACTGGTGCACGCGCCGTCGGCGCGAGGCAGCCCCTCGCTCACGCTTCCCCGATGCTCTTGCCTTGGCTCTCCGCTCTACCGCACCCGCGAGTCAGAGCCGCTCGACGGTTCCCGAGCTGACGCGTTGAATTTCGCCGTGGCCGTCTTTGATGAGGAGGGAGCCGTCGCCGTCGATGCCGGCGCCTTCGCCGCGAATGCCGCTGACGCCGATGGGGACGCCGGCGAGGGCGTCGTGGGCGCGGAGCTCCGGCAAGAGGCCGGCGAGACCGCGATCGATGAAGACGCTGAGGCGCGGTTCGAGCTCGGCGAGGACGTCGGCGAGGGCCGCTTCTCGATCGGGGAGTGGATCGCCGAGCGCGGCGAGGGACGTGGCGATGCCGCGGAGCTCGTCGGGGAGCTCGCGGAAATGGACGTTGAGTCCGACTCCGACGACGACGGCGTCGACGCGCGCGCCGGTGACGCGGCTCTCGACGAGAATGCCGGCGAGCTTTCGCGGACCGACGACGACGTCGTTCGGCCATTTCAATCCGACGCTTTCGGGGACGCGCCGCGCTGCGGCCGCGCGGACGGCGAGGCCGACCAGAAGCGAGACGGCGCTCACGCGATCGGCGGGCAGCTCCGGCCGGAGGAGCAGCGAAAACGTCAGGTTTTCACCGGCCGGCGACGTCCAGGAGCGACCCCGACGCCCGCGGCCGGCGGTCTGCTCCTCGGCGACGAAGAGCGCGCCTTCGGCAGCGCCGTTCTTCGCCGCTTCGAACGCGTCGTCGTTGGTGGAGCCGGTCGTCGGGAGCACGGTGAGCGGCTGCCCGAATCGGACTCCGCGGTCGCGCCGGAGGCGATCGAAGCGCGGAGAGTCGAAGGCCGCGAAGGAAGCGATCATCATGGTGGTGTGGTGTTCACGATGGTTCGAAGTCGAGGCCGATGTCGGCCGCGGGCGCGGAATGCGTGAGCGCACCGACGCTGATGATGTCGACGCCCGCCCGGGCGAGCGTGGCGATGCGTTCGAGGGTGACGCCGCCGGATACCTCGATGAGCGCGCGGCTCTTGGCGATGCGCACGGCCTCTTCGATGTCGGCGGGCGCGAAGTTGTCGAGCAAGACGATCTCGGCGCCGGCGTCGAGCGCCTCGTCGAGGGCGGCGAGCGACTCGACTTCGACTTCGATGCGCGATGTGTGAGGCGCACGTCTTCGCGCGCGTTCGACGGCGATGCGAATGCCGCCGGCAGCGACGATGTGGTTGTCTTTGATGAGCACGGCCGAGCCGAGCGTGTCGCGGTGGTTGTGCGCGCCGCCCGTCCGCACCGCGTAGCGCTCGAGGACGCGCAACCCCGGCGTGGTCTTTCGGGTGTCGGTCACGCGGGTTCGACAGCCGGCGGGAATGGCCTCGACGTAGTGGCGCGAAAGCGTCGCGATGCCGGTCATGCGCTGCACGAAGTTCAGCGCGGTGCGCTCGCCCATGAGAATGGAGCGCGCGCTGCCCTTCACGGTCCACAATGAGTCGCCGCGCACGACGCGTTTTCCTTCGGGGGCGTCGAGCGAGACGTGCAGCGACGGGTCGATTGCATGGAAAACGGCTCGAAAGACGTCGCCACCGCACACCACGATCTCGTTTCGCGCGCGCGCATGCGCGACGGCGAGGGTCGTCCCGTCGATCGTCGCTTCGGTCGTCAGATCGCCGCCCTCGAGGTCCTCGGCGAGTGCCCGATGAATGATGGGCGCGAGCATCACGTGCGGAATCATGGGGTCTTGGTCGGCGCGCGTGAACGGTGTGGCGTCACGCTCCGACACCGTAGCTTTGAGCCAAGTACGACGCAAAGAGGTTACAGAGGGCGTGAAATGTCGCTGCCGCGCCGATGCCGCTGCGGCGCGTTCGGAGCCAGCCGAAGAGGAGCGACGGGAAGAACACCGAGAGGCGATTCGGATTCACTTCCGTCGCGAGATGGCCGAGCGCGAAGATCGCGCTCGTCGCGAGCACGGACGGCCCGAGCGTCGCGCCGAGAACGCGGACGCGCGGCGCCCACGCCTCGTCGAGGCTCGTCTGCAGGTAGCCGCGGTAAAACGCCTCCTCGGGAAGCGCGATGACGAGCATCTGTCCGAGCGCTTCGTCGCCGAAGCTCGAGAGCGGCGCGGCGTGAAAGCCATGGGCCGGCGCCCACCACCACTTGAACCCGAGCACGAACGGCGGAAAAATGACGGCGGCCACCGCGAGCGCGACGCCGACTTCCGTCACCGCACTTTGCACGAGCCGGACTACGTCGATGGGCTCCGGATCGAAGAGGCCGCCGAGCGAGAGCCCGTAGCGACTAGCCGCGTCCGGGTCGTCGCTCCGCAACGTCAGGAAGTACGTCGCGACGAGGAACGCGACGCCGACGGCGCTCGCCGCGTGCGCGGCGGGAACCCCGTACGACAGCGCCGTCACGACGACCGTCGTCAGAGAGGCCGCGCATACCGGACGTACCCATGCACGACCATTGGCCAACCGGATCGTCGCCACCGGCCTTGCATCGTAGTCCTCCATCCAGCCCTGCCGCAGTTTTTCATGGACCGCGAGATGACGCGCAGCGGAAAACGCCAAAGCAAGGCCGGAGCACACGGCTCTCCTCGCCCCGAAGCCTCCTCATTAAGATAAGGTCCGCGTTGCACCGCGCGTGCTGAGGGAGCACGTGTTTCGGTCGGAGGCCCCATGCTCGAACCGCATCGTCCGAATCCATCCGAGACGCACCCGTTGCCGCCCCCCGTGGGCGCGGCGAAATGGCCGCCGGATGACGACGACAGCCCGGCGATCCCCGGCGGTCGGATGCCACCCCCCGGGGGCGGCGGTTACGATTCCGGCGACGGGAACTTCAAGCGCGGCGCGATCAAACCGCTCGCGATCCTCCTCGCGCTTTTGATCGCCGGTGGGTTCGCGGCGTTCATGCTCCTCGGCGCGAAGCAGGAAGCCGAGAAGATCCCCGTCGAGAAGGCGGAGCTCATCAAGAAGCAGCTCCTCGTGTTGCCGGTAGCCGAGCAGGTTCCGGAGTGGCGGAAATACGCGACGTCCGAGAGCTCGTACTTGAAGCAAGAGGCGTTGAAGCACCTCGCCTGGGCAAACGATCCGCAGGGAGTGGGGCTCGCGATCAACGCGCTCTCCGACGTGGACCAGGCCGTGCGCGGCCAGGCTGCGACCGCGATCACCGAATACGGCTCGCCCGCGGCCGACTCGGCGAAGCCCGCCCTGTTGAAGGCGCTCGCCGAGGCGACGCCTGCGTCGAAGCCTCAGATTGCTTGGGCGCTCACCGTGCTCGACGAGAAGGCGGCGACCAAGGCGGTGCTCGAGGAGTACCGCGCCGGACATCTGTCGCAAGTGGAGAAGCTCGACGGCGCGCTCGCGTTCGAGCCGAGCCAGCTCGTGAACCTCGTCGGCATCGACGAGCTCGCGAAACTGTACGCCGATCCGAGCCCGGCCGTTCGCCAGCTCGTCGCGACGGTGCTCTCGCGAAACGCGGTGCCGGCGTACACCGACCCGCTGATCGCGCTCCTCAACGATTCGGACGCGGAGATTTCGCGCCAGGCGGCGCCGGGTCTCGGCAAAATCGGCGACCCGCGCGCGCGTGCGCCGCTCCTCGACAAGTTGAAGGGCGCCGACAACGACAGCCGCACGAAATACCTGGAAGCGCTGCGCGATGGCGTCGGCACCGAAGGCCTGGTCGTGTCGCTGCCGAGCATTCCGACCGAGGACAAGCAGAAGGAATGGCACCGGATCGATCAGGTGTTCAACATGATCCGGAAGCTCGCCGACCCACGCGGTTCGGACGCGCTCTTGCAGTTCATCCAGAGCAAGCCCCCGATCCACTGGGAGACCATCGCCGCGTTCGCGATGGCCGAGGTGGGCGACACGCGAGCCATTCCGTCGCTCGCGCGCCGGCTCCGCATGGACGAGCAGAAGATTTATACCGACGACACCGACTACGACATGATGCTGAAGCGCAACAACAACGAACGCGTCGTTGCTGCGCGCATGATCGCGGACCTCGCCGTCATGTACCCGGACAAGCGCGCGGCGATCCGCGACGACGCGGAAGACGCGATCATGTTCTGGATCCACGATCTGCCGTCGCCGCACGCGAACGGCATGCGTGCGCTCGCGGCGATGGAGTCGACTAAGGATCTCCCCGCGCTTCGAAAGTGGGCGAATCCGCCGCAAGCGCTTCCGCGCGAAGGGCAACAGCCGCCGATGCCGGAGGAGTGGGTCGTCGCGCAGAGCGCGCTTCGCTACGTCGGGTGGATGAAGGATCAGCCGTCGTGGGGCGTGATGGAGAAAGACCTGAAGCGTCGCGACAAGGATCTCGACGTCACGATGGACGGCCTCATGCACGGCGGTCTCGCGATCCTCGGCATGACCCTCCGCGCGATCGGCGTCGGGGCCGCGCAGGGCTTTTCGGAGTGGGGCGATCACCGCGCGGTGAAGCCGCTCCTCGATTACATCGAGGAGCCGAAGGAAAACGAACAGTCGCGGAGCGAGGCGTGCAGCGCGCTCGCGTGGGTCGGCAACGCCGACGACATGGTGACCGTCGCGAAGAAGATCGACGAGTATTCGAGCGGCGACCCGAAAGACGAGTTCCGTCGCACGTGCCTCCTCGAGACCCTGATCACGCGCCCGATCCCGGGGACGGCGCCGGCCATCCTCGACCTTCTGAAGCCGAGCTCGTCGATGGGCACGCGCCACCAGGCGGCCCGCGCGATCGGCAAGGCCGGCTTCGACGCCAGCGTCGAGGCCAAGCTCTTCGAGCTCATGAAGGACGATACGCTCATGGTCGACGCCACCCTGGCGCTGATCCTGGGCGGAAGCTCGGACACGGCCGCCCGCGCGGTCGCCATGTGGGCCGACAAGCCGCCGGAGGCTCTCGAGGAGCTTCAGGACCTCTGGTACAAATCGTTCGGATATTGGTCGAACGAAGATCTCGACAAGGGCCACATCTTCCGGTTCGTCGACAATGCGCAGGCGATCGCGAAGGTCGAGATCAAAGATACGCCTCAGCAATGGGCGCCGGTGCTCCTGACCCGACAGTTCGACAACCTCGACTTCGACAACGGGCCGCACTCGTTCACCCGTGTCGTGCTCCGGCATCGGCTGATGGACATGGCGAAGGGCGACGACGCGCCGAAGCGCGCGGCCGCCATTCGCACGCTCCTGTTCATGAAGGAGCAAGGCGTGCTCCTCGCGCTTCGCGACGCGCCCGGCGACACCGGGAAGCTCGCGAGCGACGCCTACCACGACCTCATGAATCCGAAGGCCGTCACGGGCGTGAAGATGCCCGAAGATCCGAATCAACCGACGGCGCAGTAGCGAACGCTCGGGGCGGCTCATGACGGCGCGAACGGTTCCGAACCCGACGCGCCGGCCGCCCGCGCTCGGAGCGTCGCTGGCTCGTGTGGCAACCGGCTTGGCCGTGTGTGCACTCGTGTCGTGCGGACGCGCTCGGGTGGCGTCGCCACAGGGGTCGGCGGGCGTCGAGAGTGCGTCGCTGCGTTCGGCGTGCACGCCCGGCGGCCCCGAACGGTGCTTCGACGCGCGCGACAACAACTGCAACGGCCTGATCGACGAGGGCTGCGGCGGTCATTCCGGCATCGTTCAATTCACGATCGCGTGGGACGCCCCGACCGCCGACGTGGACCTTCTGGTCACCGATCCGAAGGGCGAGCTCGTCGAGGTGGGCCGCGTGTCCGCGACGGGTCTCGTCAAAGAACGGGATTGCCCTGGTGCCCACGCCGAGTGCCGTGGCAGGAACTGGGAGAACGTTTACCTCGAGCGTGATGAGGCAAAACGCGGCACTTATCGAGTCCGGATCAGCCTCGAGCGGCTCGAAGACGAAGACGTGCCGGTGCGTGTCACATTCGGCGCGCGCGTGGGACCGCGGAGCTACGCGAACGAGGTCGATCTTCGCCACACCGAAGATCGCAGGGAGTTCGTGTTTGCGCTGTGAATCCCGACTATCGTGATTGATCGAGCCTCTTCGGCGTCGGTCGAAGATCGGGGATGCATGAGTGCCATCATCGGCAAGATCACGACGACTGCGACGCGTCCGCGAGGGCCCGACGTGCAGATGTCCGTGACGGTGCCGCTCTCATGGTTCCTCGCGGGCGCGACACTCGAAATCGCGCTGCCTCGAAACCTCACGTGCGCAGCGTGCGCCGGCGGAGGGTGCGACGCTTGCCGTCGTTCCGGCGCCGTCTCGCTCCGCGCGAAGAAAGCTGCGCCCGAGAACGTCGAAGTTACCTTGCCGAAACCGAAGGACGGCGCCTCGGAGCCGGCTCGTGCCATCGTGATGCGCATTCCGGAGCGCGGGGGTCTGTCGCTCGGCGACGACGATCTGCCACGGGGCAACTTGCTTCTCGCGATTCGCGACGGTGACGAGACGTCTCCTGGGGTCACGCGCCTGGCGGGGCCGAGCGTGCCGCCACCCGAGCTCCCAGCAGAGCTCCTCGAAGGGGTCGTTCCGTCGGCGATTCTGCGGTTTCCGCGGCGCCGCCGCGCGCTCCTGCTCCTCCTGGTCGGCGCCGCGCTCGTCGCGCTGGTCGTCGTCCTCGTGCTTCGAGCCCGCGGATAGTCACCGGGGATTTTCGACGCCCGGGAACGGGACGGTGTAGAAGCCGGCGAACATGACTCCGCTCGTCGCGATCATCCTCGGCATCGTCGAAGGACTGACGGAATACCTGCCGGTGTCGTCGACAGGGCACTTGATCCTGATCGGACACTTTTTGGGCGGCGACGGTGACGCGGCGAAGTCGTTCGAGATCGTGATTCAGCTCGGCGCGATCCTCGCTGTCGTCGTGCACTACCGGCGGCTGCTCGCGGCGCGACTCGCCGGGCTCGCGTCGGGCGACGCCGCGTCGAAGGGGCTCCTCGTTGCGCTCGTGGTCGCGTTCATCCCCGCGGCGATTGTCGGGTTGCTCTTGCGCAAGGCAATCAAAGCGCATTTGTTTGGGCCGATGCCCGTCGCGGCGGCGCTCATCGTCGGAGGCGTGGTGATGATCGTCGTCGAGCGCGTCCGCAAAGCGAAGCACGAGGAAGGGCTCACGGGCCTCGAGCACGTGACGCCGGGCCGCGCGCTCGCCATCGGGCTCGGTCAGTGCGTCTCGCTCTGGCCCGGGTCGTCGCGTTCGATGTGCACCATCGTCGCGGGGCAGCTCGCCGGGCTCTCGACGGCGACGGCCGCCGAGTTTTCGTTTCTGCTCGCGCTCCCGACGCTCGGCGCCGCGACGCTCTACGAGTTCGTCAAGGCGCGCCACGAGTTCTCCGCGTCGGGCCTCGGCGTGGAACTGGCCATCGGCATGGTCGTGTCGTTCTTCGTCGCCTGGGGCGTCATCGCCGTTTTTCTCCGCTACCTGAACAAGCACGGCCTCGAACCGTTCGGGTATTACCGGATCGTACTCGGCGTGATCGTGCTGTTCTTGCTGTCGCGCTGAGCAAGCGACTGACGCGTCCCGAGGCGGTGTTCGCGGATTTCAGTCAGGGCCCGCGCCGGAATCGCCGAGCGCTGCGAGGGCTTCCTCGAGCGCAGGAATGACGGCGAGGTCCTTCTTTCGCCCGGCAGCCCGCTTGCTCGCGATGATGCGTTCCAGCTTGAGTACGGGAAGAGCGACTCCGTCCACTTCCAGGACGGTGGAGTTTGATAGCTCTTCCTCGAACGTCCCGAGTCCGTGCATGTGGACGACCACGTCCAGCCGGTCACCGATGGGATCACCGCCGATCTGTGGCGGGCGCATCCCGAACGTACCGGGTATCCAGATTCCGTTCGCTGCGCGGACAGCTTCTCCGATTCTGGTGTCCGAGACGTCCTCGAACCAGATGTCGATGTCACGGGTTGCGGTGTTGGCGCCTTGCAGAACCGCCGCACTTAGCCCGACGAGCATGAACCTGACCCCGCGCTGACCAAGCCCAGCGAGGACGGCGCGCTCACCGTCGCTTAATACCGAAAAGTCTTCCATGTTGCAGCGCCGCTCGAAGGCGCTCTCCGGGAGTCTTCTCCAGGTTCCGAAGAACGCGATAAATTCCCGCAACGTCTACGTCGGCGTGGCGCGCCGCGATCTGGTGCGCTCGCTGCCACCGCGCCTCGTCCCGGATCACCCAGAGTTGTTCGTCCCTCGTGAGTGTTGCGAGCAACGTCACGGTCCGAGCGTAGCACGGCGGCCGACACCCGCGGATTTCACTGATTTTTGCGCTCGGCGCCCTCGACAAAACGAACGCGGCCGGCGTTCTTTCGAAGGCCGGCCGCGTTTCGCGGAGCGCCGTTCGGCGCGCGTTCACATCTGGCTGTAGTTCGGTCCGTCTCCGCCTTCGGGCACGACCCAGCGGATGTTGATGTACGGGTCGATGAGGTCGCACGTCTTGCAGTGGACGCAGTTGGTGGGGTTCAGGTGCAGCTTCTTTTTGCCGGGCGCCGATTCGTCGTCGACCATTTCGTACACGTTCGCGGGGCACGCGCGTGTGCAGGGGTTGCCGAACTTCTCGGCGCAATCGGTCGCGCAAACGCTTCGGTCGAGTACCTGCAGATGTGACGGCTGGTCCTCTTCACCCTTCGAACCGGCGAGGTAAACGTCGGAGAGCTTATCCATGAAGAGCTTCCCGTCGTAGGGAATGCCCTTCTTGATGTCTTTGAGCCCGCCGACTTCGTCGAGTGTGCGCTTCGTCTCGAAGTCGTCTTCGACGGGCGTCGCGGTCTTCTTGCCGAGAATTTCGCCGAGTCCGATCGCGAGGCCGTTCTTGACGAGCGCGACGGCGAGGCCGTCCTTGAAGTTGACGTGGAAGTTACGCGCCTTCCACATCTCTTTGCCGGCCCACGACTCTTCGACCTTCTTCTGGTAGCTCGACAGTGCCTTGGCAGACGTGTCTTTGGAGACGAGCGACTCGAACGCCGTTTCCGCCGCGAGCATGCCGCTCTTGATCGCCAGGTGCACCCCCTTCAATCGCTCTGCGTTCACGAGACCCGCAGAATCTCCGGCAAGGAGGAGACCGTCCGCGTACAGCCGCGGCATCGCGAACCAGCCGCCGAGCGGCACCGTCTTGGCGCCGTATTGAATGACTTTGCCGCCCTTCAAGTAGCCTTGATAGAGCGGGTGCATTTTCATGCGCTGGAGCATGACCTGCGGATCCGTGTTCGGATCCGAGTAATCGAGGCCGACCATGAGCCCGAGCGCGACGAGGTTCTCCTTCATCGAATACATGAAGGCGCCGCCGTACGTCTTGTCGCCGAGCGGCCAGCCCGCGGTGAGGACGACTTCGCCCGCGGGCATTTGCCCTGCGGGTACCTCGATGACTTCCTTGACGCCGAGGCAGTAGCTCTGCGGATTCTTGCCTTCGTCGAGCTTCAGCTTACGAATCGCGTCGCGGGTGAGGCTGCCGCGCGTGCCCTCGGTGAGCACGGTCACCTTGGCTTTCATTTCGACGCCGGGCTCGAACTGGTGCTTCTTCTCGCCGTTCGCGCCGATGCCCTTGTCGCCGGTGCGCACGCCGGTGACGCGCTCGCCGTCGTAGCTCATGTACGCGCCGGCGAAGCCCGGGAAGAGCATGACGCCTTGGGCTTCACAGATGCCCGCGAGCCAGCGCACGAACTTCGACAAGCTCCCGATGTAGAGGCCGTGGTCGTGGACCGGCGGCGGCATGATCGGCACCTTCGCCGAGAGCGTCGGGCTCAAGAGAAAATGCATGCTCTCCTTTTCGACTTTGCAGTCGAGCGGAGCACCCTTCTCGACGAAGTCCGGCATCAACTCCGAGAGCGCCTTCGGATCCATCACCATGCCGGAGATGCCCATCGCGCCGATCTCGGAACACTTCTCGAGTACGCAGATCTGGATCTCGCCGAGCTTGTCGCCCTTCTTTTCGCCCTTCTCGATCGCCGCGTCGTGCTTCTTCACGAGCTCCGAGAGGTGGTACGCGCCCGCGAGTCCGGCGGGGCCGGCGCCGACGAACAGCACGTCGACTTCCATGGCCTCACGCTCGACGCCGTCGTCCTTCGCCTCTTCGTTGTAGTCCTTCGGCCGAATGAGCTTCACGTGCTTCTTCCTTGCCGAGTGGGGGTCACCGATCGCGAGGAGCGCGATGTTCAACCCGACGACGAGCGGAGTCGCAGCGAACAGGAGGTAGAGCCACATCATGGGAATCCGAGTCCTTTCGGTCGGTGTTGTACCTCAAACCAGCGAACGACCCCAAAGCCTCGCGCGCAGCTCGTCCCTGCGATTTTTAGGGGGTGCCCTCGGCGTCGCACGCGTCGGCGACACGCCGGTGTCCGCCGCATTGCGGCCTCCGCCGCCCGGTTCCGCTGACAGCCGAACCCTGCCCACCAGGGGCCGTATTTTTCGCGGTTTCGGGGATCCTCGATGGCGTCCGGCAACGACGTCCGTCGTGAGATCCGGCGCTCACCAGCCGCCGGTGGTGCTGGATCCAACACTATTCGCACCCAGCGGCAGGGGCCTATGACGTCGAGGGGATGAACACTGCCGTTCTCATCGACGCGATCGTCCGGCAAACGACCGTGCTCATCGCGAGCCTCGCCACGGCGTCCGGGCAGCGAACGCCGCTGTCGCGCATCGCCGACCAAGTCTTCGGCGATCTGGTTCGCGAGCTGAACGACCAGGGCGTGGGCCACAAAGTCATCGCCGACATGTTCGGAATGGCGCTCCGGACCTATCACGCGCGCGTGTCGCGCCTCGCCGCGAGCGGCACCGATCAAGGACGGAGCCTCTGGGAGGCCGTGCTGTCGCACGTCGAAGAGGCGGGACCGGTGACGCGCCTCGAGCTGCTCCACCGGTTTCGCGCCGACGACGACGCGACGGTGCGCGGCGTGCTTCGCGATCTCGTCGACTCGGCGCTGCTTTACCAAACCGGTCGCGCCGACGCGACGAGTTACCGCGCCGCCGATCCGAAAGAGACGTTCGGGCGACGACGCGACCCCGAGACGCTCGACCGGTTCGTTCAGGCGGCCGTCTACCGACACGGACCCGTCGCGCGAGCGGCGCTCCGCGAGCTCGTGCCGATCGAGGACGACGCGCTTCTCGACGCGTCGGTCGCTCGCCTATGCGCCGAGCAAGCCATTCACCGAGACGGTACGGATGACGAAGCCACTTACGACAGCGAGACGTGCGTCATCGCGTTCGGCGATCCCGTCGGGTGGGAAGCAGCGGTCTTCGACCATTACCAAGCCATGGTGATGGCGCTCGTCTCCAAGCTTCGTCTCGGTAGGCGCAGCGCCGCGCTCTCCGATCAGATCGGCGGCTCTACGTTCGTGTTCGACGTGTGGCAGGGCCACCCCATGGCCGACGAGATCCTCGGCTATCTCAAGGCGATGCGCGTCGCGGGCATGGACCTCCGGAAACGGCTCGAGGAACACAATCGAGCCCACGCGCGACCTCTCGAGACGGCGCCGCTCCGCGTCGTCGCTTACGTCGGACAGACCGTGCAAGAGGAAGAATCGGATGCTCAGGATTGAACGGTTCGCGCCGGCAGTAGCGCTGGCGTTCATGATGTACGCCGGATGCTCCAACGACTCGTCGAAGGTGGGCGGCGAGACGCACTGGCTCGGCGAATGCGCGAGCGACGCAGATTGCGGCGGCGACCGATGCCTCTGCGGGATGTGCACGCGCGTCTGCAACGGCGATGGCGACTGCAGCGGCTCGCGCAGCGCCGAGTGTTACGCCGCGGACTCGCCGGGCCTCGCGAATCGGTGCGCGTCGATGCCGCCGGGAACCGGCGTTTGCTTGGGAACCTGTTCGACGAACGCCGATTGCCCGCCGAGCGGCGCCTGTCTCGGCGGCGCTTGCATCGCTTCCGTCGATGCCGGCGCAAAGGCCGCGGGACCGTCGACGGGAGAAATCGCGACGAGCTACGCGAAACGAGACGCGGGCACGAGCTTCGGCGCGCCCGTCGAGGTGCCCGCACCGAGCACGGTCATCGATGGTGACGCGGCGGAGCAACTCGTCGGGACGTGGTTGCAAAGCGACAGCGACGGTGGGACGTGTGTGCCCGGACCTGACGAGCGAAACGCCACCACGGGTCCTTGTCTACAACTCGACGTAACGAGGGACGCGGGCGACGATCGAATCGTCGGTCACGTCTCTTGGCTCTTCGCTGAGCCGGTACCAGCCTCAGTAGTGCAGGGACCGTTTCCGCCCGTCAGCGATCCCAGCGTCGGCTACCCGCCCGGCGTCGAGCCCGCCGACTACGGGAAGCTTGCTGGGGCACCGGTCCCCCGCATTTCATACACCGTGCTGGACGGCCACTCGGGCTCCGACACATTTTCGTTCTGGGTTTCCGAGACTGAAATCTGGGCAGATTGGTGCGCGCTTCAAAGTCCCTTTCCGTTCGTCGCCGACGGCTTCAGCGGCTACCGGTGCGTGCCGCAGGGCGCAACCGCGCAGAACACGGATCTCGGGAAATTTACTTTGTGCTCGTCACCCTACGACGACGGAGTCTGCCCCGATCCGTCGCGGCCAGGGGCGTACCGACCGTGCATTTGCCTCGAAGATGGCGGCAGTGATCCACGCTGTCGCGCAGGCATCTACTCGTCGATGTGCGATTGCACGGCGTCGCGCTGCGCAGCGAATTTGCATCTGAGCGTTTGGAACTTCGACTTTCGGATTTCAGGAACGACGATGATCGACCAATTCGGAGTGCAGCTCAGGAGGGTGACGCCGTGATGGGCATGATTTCTCGAGGGCGAGCGCTGTGGCCGTTGCTGGCCGCTTCGTTGGTGTGCGGATGCGGCGGTCGCAGCCATGGCGGCGATCAATCCAGTACCCTCCGAGTCCTTCCCGTCGACGGTGGGCAAGATCTCGTCGGTGTGTGGGTCGGCGAAGTCGAACACACCGTCACCGCGATCGAGAACTCGGGACCCTCGGCCGGCCCCGAACACGTCGTCCTCGTCTTGTCCAACGCGGATGGACGTCTCTCGGGATCCGTCGTCTTCGGTGATCATTCGCCGCCACAGCCGGCGACCGACCCCGAAGCGTTTTATCCGCCGATAACTCCGGCGCCTACGGGTGCTCTGCAAACGGGTCAGTTCATCGCGCTGCTCCGGCAGCCGTTCGACGGCGAGCCGTATTCGCTCTTCGACGCGCGCCAGACGGCGACGCGAATCACTTTCGAGATCCTGCCGGCCGAGCTCTGGAAAGGGTGGTGCGCCCTTCAGACGATGACGTACGAGGTATCGGAGGCGAGCATGTTGAATTACGGGGAGTTCACATGCGCACCCGACTCGTTGGCAACCGCCAGTCCTGAGGTGGGCAAAGCCGGTCTCTGCCTTTCCGGCGGAGTTGGCAGCGGTCTTCCGTGCCTTTGTGACCAGACGAGTTGTCATGCGGACCTCACCGGCAATGGAAACATCGAGACGTTCGATCTCGAGCTCGATGAAGGTGTCTTGGAAGGCGTCATGCCCTCCTTCTCGCCGAGCGGCATCTGGAGTTACGGCGTCAAGCTCCACCGTGTCGAGTGACCGACGCGTTTCGAACGAATCGAGGGAAAGCTAAACTACGTAGCCGCGTCTCGGTCGCCGTTGCCACGCGAGGGGCAGCAAGGACGCGGTGCGCTTGGCTCGTTAGACGCTCGGGTATGGCCGACGATCGCGCCGCGCACTAAGCGTAAAGAACTCGGAGGTTCACATGGCCGCACACGTCGTCATCACGAAGACCCGCACTCGGAACCAGGACGAACTCGCTCTCTACGCGAAGCAAGCGCCCGAATTCATGGCTGGCCACGCGGCGAATTACCTCGCGCGGTTCGGCGCGTGTGAGGTGCGCGAGGGCGCCGCTGCCGAGGGCGTCGCGATCATCGAATTTCCGACGATGGAAGCGGCGCGCGCTTGGTACGACAGTCCGGCATACCAAAGGCGAGCGCTCACCGTCATCAGGGCGGCGACTACGACTTCGTGTTCGTCGAAGGCGTTTCCGGCGCCGCGCACTGACGCGCACTGACGCGCAGGGTTCCCCCTAAAAACACCAACGCCCGCTCGGCTCTTTCGAACCGGCGGGCGTCAGTTGCGGACGCAGCGCGCGGCGCGCTTATTGGATCTTCTTGATCTCGGCGACGAGCTCGGGGACGACCTTGAACAGGTCGGCGACCAGACCGTAGTCGGAGATCTTCAAGATCGGCGCGTCGGGGTCCTTGTTCACCGCGACGATGACCTTGGAGCCCGCCATGCCGGCGATGTGCTGGATGGCGCCGGAGAGACCGAGCGCGATGTACAGGTCCGGAGCGACGACCTTGCCGGTCTGGCCGACCTGCCAGTCGTTGGGCACCCAACCTGCATCGACGATCGCGCGCGTGGCGCCGACGGCCGCGCCGAGTGCATCGGCGAGGACCTCGACGGTCTCTTTGTAGCCCTCGGGGCCCTTGGTGCCGC
>DATBBD010000236.1:0-1913 GCA_036271175.1 Polyangiaceae bacterium
CGATCTGTTCGAGGGCGAGACGTTGCTCACGCCGGGCTCGCTCCGCACTCAGAACGGCGCGCCGTATTCGGTGTACACGCCGTTTTCTCGCGCGTTCTTCGCCAAGAGCGACGACATCGGCGAGCCGCTCGCGGCGCCGGCGCGGCTCCCGGCGCTGCCGCTCGACGTCGAAGCGAACGGCGTCGCGATTCCGACGCTCCACGAGCTCGGCATCGACGAAAATCCGCGCCTGGTTCGCGGCGGCGAGGCAGCGGCGCGCGAGCGAATGCAGACCTTTTTTTCGTCGGACTACCCCAGAACGCGCGCGGCCTCGTACCGAGAGGGTCGCGAGCGCATGGATGTGCCGGGGACGAGTCGTCTGTCGCAGGATCTGAAGTTCGGCGTGCTCTCGCCGCGCGTCGTCTGGAACGAAGCGCAACGTCATTCGCAACGTCATCCTCGAGCACGCGAATCGCTCTCGGCGTTTCAGAACGAGCTCGTGTGGCGAGAGTTCGCGTTCTCGACGCTCTGGGATCGTCCGGAGGTGTTGCGCGAGCCGTTTCGCGCGGGCTTCGTCGATTTTCCGTGGCGCTTCGAGCCGGCGGAATGGGAAGCGTGGGCTTCGGGAACGACCGGTTACCCCGTCGTCGACGCCGCCGCGCGCCAGCTCGTCGGCGAAGGCTTCGTGCATAACCGCGCGCGCATGATCGCGGCGAGCTTTCTCACCAAACACCTCCTCATTCATTACCAGCGCGGCGAAGCCCACTATCTCCGCTACTTGACCGACGGCGATTGGGCGCCGAACAACCTCGGGTGGCAATGGAGCGCCGGCTCCGGCTCCGACGCGCAGCCGTACTTTCGCGTCTTCAATCCGGTCTCGCAGGGCGAGAAATTCGACCCCGACGGCGCATATGTTCGGCGTTGGATCCCCGAGCTCGCGAACCTGCCCACCCGCTGGATCCATCGACCGTGGGAGGCCTCGACGAACGACCTCGACCACGCAGGGGTCGCATTGGGTAAAAATTACCCGCGCCCCATCGTCGATCACGCCGAGGCGCGCGCGAGATACCTCGCCGTCGCGAGCGAGCATCTTCGACGAGCGGAGCCGTCCGTCGAGGAGCCGCCGCAATGACCGCATGCTGCGGGCTCCGAGAAATCCGCGGCGCCTGGAAGCCGGCGCGCACAGGCTCTTTATTTTTTTAGGGGGCGCCTATCTCGTCGAGGAGCTCGGTGAGAAGTCGGTGTCCGTCGTTCCAATCGCCGAGGCATGAATCGGCGTTGATGTGTCCCGCATCGCCGACGCTGCGAAATCCGGCGCCCCATCGAGCGGCAAAGTGCGCGGCGCGGTCGTGGTCCACGTACGAATCGGTGGTGCTCGCGACGACGATCGACGGGAAGGGCAGAGGTTTCATCGGCAGCGGCGAAAAGTCGCGCACCTCTTCCGGCGTCCGTCGTGCGGAGTCCACGTCGGCGGGTGCGACGAGGAGCGCGCCGACAACGCGGCCCGCTCCGTATTCGCGCGCCCACTGGGTCACGAGCGCGCACCCCAGACTATGCGCGACGAGCACGACGCCGGTGCGCACCGCCGACAGCTCGGCCTCGAGGCGCGCCATCCATGCGGCGCGCTTCGGACGGTCCCAATCGTCTTGCGCTACGCGGTGGTAGCCGTAACGGATTTCCCAGTGCGTCTGCCAATGGTCGCGCCCTGAGTTGCCCAGGCCGGGGAGCAGAAAAACCATGGGGGCCATCTCGTGTGCACGCGATCTTAGCGCCGACGACCGTGAAGCCGGAAGCACCGCACGACTGTCCTGCGAACGTTTCTACGCACGTAGAACGGGACATACTTCGACCGACAATCCGACCGCCCCCATTGACAGGACGAGCCCTCTGGAACCATGAACAGCCGGTAAATCGAGCACTGATCCAGTACGGCT
>DATBBD010000237.1:0-11899 GCA_036271175.1 Polyangiaceae bacterium
CCGCTCGCCTGAAGCCGCTCTTGCGCCCGGTGATCCGCGCGCTCGGCATTCGCCGATCGTCGCTTCCGTCGACGGTTCGGGGTGAGCCGACCCAGGATTTCTCACCCGATTATCTTCGGCGCGCCGTCGAAGGCAGCCTGAAGCGCTTGCGCACCGACTACGTCGATCTCTTTCAGTTGCACAGTCCGCCCGCGGGCGCACTCGCGACCGACGATGCGATCGGCGCGCTCGAAGACCTGAAGCGGTCGGGGAAGATCCGTTACTACGGCGTATCGGTGGACACCGTCGAGGCGGGGCTCGCCGCGCTCCGGCATCCCGGCGTTTCGTCGCTCCAGTGCGTGCTCAGTTTGCTCGAACGACGGAACGCGGACGCGCTCTTGCCGCGGGCGCGCGAGCTCGGCGTCGGAGTCATCGCGCGCGAGTGCCTCGCCAACGGCTTGCTCGTCAAACGCGACGGCGAAGTGAACTTCGACGTGTACTGTAAGACGCCCGAGGAAAAGCAATCGCGGCAGAGCGAGCTCGCGGCGCTTCGTCGTACCGCGGACGAAACCAAGACGACGCTCGCCGCGCTCGCGCTCGACTACGTCTCCGCGCTACCCGGCGTGTCGGTGTCGCTCATCGGGGCGCGCAACGTCGAGCAGCTCGCGGCGCTGGTTCGGGAACTCCCGCGCTAGAACCGTCACTCCGTCATGTAGTCGAAGTCGTAGCGAAGGACGGCGTCCGACGGAACCGAGTTTCCGCAATCGGAGTGATAGACGTAGAACGCCTTTTGCGGCACGGAGTAGAGGACGCCGCCAGCGTCGTTGTACCCGACGCTCTTGATGTACGGGATCTCGCTGGTAACGGCGGTCCAGGTGACGCCTTGATCGGCCGAAACGACGATCGCACTCGAGCCGACCGCGGCGATCCTCCCGTCGGGTAACTCGATCGGCGGATCGGTCATGAGAACCCCGGTGCCGACCGTTTGCGACCAAGTCACGCCCTTGTCGGTGCTTCGCGCCAAACCGCCGTTGACGGCGGTCGACCAATAGATGGAGCCGTCGGACGCGACGAGCGGCACTCGGCTGCCTCCCGAGCTACTCACTTGCGTCCAGGTCATGCCGCCGTCCGTGCTTCTTCCGATGCCGGCGATGCCGCCGCCGTAACCGCCGCACCCGACGAGGTACGTCATGCCGTCGATGATGAGCGGGAAGGTGCAGTTCGTGTTGTCCGGTAGATTGGCGCCGATGTTCGCCCAGGTCATTCCCGCATCGATCGAACGGGACAGCGCGTGGCCTTGCTCGTGCCCGCCGGCGAGCAGCGTCTTCCGATCCGGGTCGGTGAAGTCGACGCTCACGAGATCGGAGTGCGTCGTGTCACCGAGTTGCAAGAGCGTCACGCCGTCGTCGGTCGTTTGATAGACGCCGCCTCCGTTGTACGTCCCCGACTCGTAGAACGTCTGAGGATGGTCGGGGTCGTAGACGAGCGACGAGCCGCGATTCGTGACCTTGTCGGACATCGCGCCGGTGCCGAGCGCCGTCCACGTCGTTCCTCCATCGGTGCTCGACCACAGCCCCTGTTGGGCGACGCTCGCGATCAGCATGTCCTCGTCGGGCTTCACGCTCAGCACCGAGAGGTTTCCGCATTCGGAAGTCATCCCCGCGAGGTTCGACGTCTCGTTCTTCCACTCGCCCATCGGCCCGGTCCCCGAACCGCCGTTACCGCCGGTCGAGCCGCCGCCGGCCGTTCCCCCCGCGTCACCGCCACCGGTGCCCGATCCGAATCCGTCGCCGCCGGTGCCGAACGACGAACCGCCGGACGACGAGCTTCCAGACGTGCCGGACGAGCTTCCGGACGAGCTCGAGCTCGCACCGCCCGTCGACGTAACTACGCAATTTTGTCCGGACGGCGGATACACTTTGGTGCAACCGCACAGCGCCACGGCGACTACGCCGAACGTGAGAAGGCTGGAAAGAAAGCCCATTTTAGTCGCTGGAAGCTATCACTCGACCCCCCACGCGTCCACGCCACGACCTGCGACAATCATGCATCAAGCGCGCGCATCAGCGAGATTTCGCGAGCGACGCACACACCGTTGTAATTACTAGTGCAAGCGCACACGATCCGCGGTCTGCTCGAGTGCGCGGCTCGAGGGCAAGGCGCCGATGTATTCCTCTGTCCCCGAGGCACCCACATGAATTTCAGTGGCCGCGCGTTTTCGAGGACGGTAAGTGTTGGCGTTCCGGACGAGCGGGGCGAGAGCGCGGCCGCGCTGGGGCAGGAACAAGCCGTGCTGAGATCGAACCGAGACCATCCCTTCCTTTTGACGATGCCGACATATGGCGGCACGCTCGCCGCAGCGCGATGTCTGGGGCAGCACGGGATCTCGGTGACGATGGCCGGCGAAGACGCCTTTCCACCGGCGCGGTTCTCCCGCTTCGTCACCCGCTGGGAGAAGTGCCCGCCGATCCTCAAGGTCGACCGTTTCTACGAGTGGCTCATCGAGTTCGGGCGTCGTGAGCCAGGGTACGTCCTTTACCCAACGTGCGACGACTTGGCCTGGCTGTTCGCGGCGCGAGCGAGCGAGCTCGGAAAGTATTTCCGACTCTACCAGCCGTCCGCCGACACGATTCTGCAGCTGCTCGACAAGAAGCGGCTCTACGAACTGTGTGACACGGTCGGCATCCCTACCGTTCCGACCGTGTTCCCCGCCGACCGACGTGAGGCATTGCGGCTCGCGAATCAAGTCGGCTTTCCGCTGCTGCTCAAGGCCCGCACGCAGATCTTGCTCAAGGCGCGGACGAAGGGTGACTTCGTGTCGGCCTATTCCGACCTCGCCAAGGCGTACGACCGCTTCCTGGAAGGCAATCCTTTCCATCCGACGCTCATGAAGCTCGTTCCGGGGATCGAACGGCCGTTGCTTCAGGCGTTTCGTTCGGACGCCGCGCAGAACATCTATTCGATTTCCGGGTTCGCCTCCCAAGACGGGCGCATGGTGGCGCGCGCTTCGGTCAAAGTGCTCCAACGCCCACGACGCCTCGGAATCGGACTCTGTTTCGAAGAGGCGCTCGTCGATCCATCGGCCCTCGACGGAATCAAACAGCTCTGCCAGACGACCGGATATTTCGGGGTGTTCGAAGCTGAATTCGTTCGCGAAGAGGGCAAATTCCGCCTCATCGACTTCAATCCGCGCTTCTACGGACAGATGGGGTTCGAAGTGGCTCGAGAGCTGCCGCTTGGCTACCTTTCTTGGCTCGGAGCGCTAGGAGATCGAGCGGCCATGAACGCGGCTCTCGACGCTGCGGGAACGTGGCAAGAAGGTCAGGGCTACGTCTACTGCAACCGCTTTTTTTTCAATCTGCTCGTCGCGCTCCAGAGTTTCTCCGGCTGGATGACTCCGAGTGAATCGGACCGATGGAAGCACTGGCTCGAGGAAGCGACGAGGAACGACCTGGCCTTCGATTCCGTCGACTCCCCGAGTGACCGTCTGCCGGCGTTGGTCTCGGCAGCCAACGAGATCTATTGGGCGGTCCGCCATCCGCGCTCGTTCATTCGGCAACACGTCATCGGCCCGTGAGCGCCGCGCGCGCGTAGCACCGACCCGTCGGACCCGCGAATTCCGAGCACGACTCTCGATAGAGCGGTGCTAAAAGGGGAATGCGCGTCATGAGGACCCTGATCATCGCAGCCGGACGGTTCGGCGAGACGATGCGAGAAGAGATTGCGGCGGGGCGGGAGCCGCGACTCGACGTATTCGAGCTCGCGGAACGTCTCGACGCAGACGTCATGGATTACCTCGACGTCGACCGTTCGCGCCTCTCCAAGGTGCGCGTGATCGCGCGGACGCTCGGGTATTCGGCGGCCGTGGCGTACCTCGGCTTCAACGAACGCGCGCGCTATGACGCGTACCTCACGACCGGCGAAGACATCGGGATCCCGCTCGGCGCGATGCTCATGACGAGCAACGCGCGCTGTTCGCACACGATGATCGCGCACACCCTGACGCCCGCGAAAAAGTCGTTGTTCTTCCGCTATCTCGGCGTGGAGCGCGGCATCGACCGGTTGCTCGCGTACTCGACCGCCGAAGAGCGCCACATGTTGAACGAGCTGCAGATCCCGCGGAACAAAGTTCAGCGGATCTTCTTCCACGCCGACCCGCTCTTCTTCACGCCGTCGCTCGCGCCGCCCGACCCGCGTCTCATCTGCGGCGCCGGGCAACTCCTTCGCGACTACGACACGTTGATCGACAGCGTCGATGGTCTCGACGTGCGTCTCGAGATCGCCGCGGGCAGCCCGTGGATCGCCAAGCCGCTGAACCCGCGCCGCAGCTTGCCCGAATACGTGAAGTGGGGCCGGCTCGGGCGGCCGGCGCTGCGCGATCTTTACGGTCGCGCCGCGCTCGCCGCGGTTCCCATCTTCGAGAACGACTATCAAACCGGTATCGCGACGATCCTCGAGATGATGTCGATGGGCAAATGCGTGATCGCCTCACGCACTCGCGGTCAGACGGATACCATCGTCGACGGAGTCACCGGCGTTTACGTCCCGCCAGGCGACGTCCGGGCGATGCGACACACCATCGAACGGCTGCTCGGGAATCCGGATGAAGCAGCGCGCCTCGGTCGCAACGCGCGCCAGTTCATCATGGACGAGGCGAGCCTCGATCATTTCGTCACGCGGGTGGCGAAGGCGGTCGAGGGTGGCCACAAGGCGCGGTTCCGGCTCACGAAAATCGAACGCGACGAACCCGAAGTTACCTCGGGGACGTGGTCCGAACGATCGACGTCGAGAGCTGACCGGGATGAAAAACGACGCACCCAATGAATTGGGATTGGCCAATTCGGTCGACCGTCTTCTTCGCCTCGGACGACGACATCTCCTCGAGGAGCACGCAGAGCAACGCGGTGCTCGCCGAGCGCGCGAGCGAAATGGCGACAGGGCTCTCGTCCAAGGGCGGCAAGGCGAGCAACACCAGATCGCCGTCTTGGTTCAGTCGGCGAACGTCTTCCGCGAATTGTTCGAGATGACCCAGTGGGATCCGCGTGGCATCGGCGACGTGGATGGGAGTACCGAGGTGGAGGATGCCGACCCGCGCGAGGGTGACCGCGACGGTGAGGGTGAAGTCAGGCCCGGCACCGGACCCCGCCGGCACCAACGCCAACGACGTCCAAGGGCGCGATTTGAGGACGAGCCAGAGCTTTTGCCATTCGGGGTCCCGCCAGGGCTCCGGCGGTGGCGCGCGACGTGTCAGGGCTGTGTCAGGAGCGCGATTCTGCGCCATCGAAACCCCAGGCATAGGTCGGTGGCGGGCTCGCGTAAAGACCGGTCTCGGACGCCAGGCACCCGGGTGTTCGCAGGTTTTCGCCCGAACCCCTGAGGCTGGATAGAATGCGAAACGAGATGCAAGATGGTCTCACCGCGCGAGTCATTCGTTCGAATTCGCGTTCGCGCCCATGAAAAAGAAGAGCCCGCCAGCCCTCTTTCCGGTTTCGCCGGAGCAACTGGTCGAGGCCGTGATGCGGGATTGGCGCCGGCTCCTCCTTCCGGCAGTCGGCATTTGGGCCGCGGTGTCGTTCTTGGCGTTCGCGGGGGTGCACCTCATCCGTACGGTCTACGAGTCGACGGGGATCGTCGAGGTTTCTTCTCGGGATACGAAAACACCTCTGCCGGCAGATCTCTCCGAAAAGGCGCGGAACGTCGCGTTCGACCCGAAGGAGCTCGAGGAGCTCGCTAAGTCCGCCGACACGGGCGAGACGCTCATCAACGCGGCCATCGCCCGGGTGCGAGAGTCGATCAACGTCGAGGCCCGGGAGCCCGGGTCGTTCGTCATTTCGTTTCGCTCGAATACGCCGGTGGCGGCGCAGAAGGGATGCGACGGCATCAGCCGAGCCATCATTTCGCGATTCGATCCCACCGCAGCCGTCGGCGGCACGGACGCTCGCGCGCGCACGCTCGAAGCGGCGACGCACGCGCTCGATGCCTTCATCGTCGCGCATCCGGGCATCGTTGGCGAAGCCACCAAGCTCGAGCCGCGACCGGCCCTGCTCGATTCGGCGCACACCGATGCGTTGTTCGCGAAGGATCGAACCTTGGTCGTTCTCCGCTGGGAGAAACGCCGGCTCGACGCGGAGCTCGCGGCCGCGACGAACCCGACCGCCGTCGCGCCGACGCCCTCGAGCGACTTCGGACCGAACCCGTACAACGACCCGCCGCCGTCCGCCGATCCGGAAGCGATCAAACGACGTCTCGCGGAGCTGCGCATCGCGATCACCGAGCGGCAAAAAGCCGTCGTGCGCGATTCGACGGCACCTGCGCCATCCGCGGCGTCGCAGTCGCCCGAGGACGCTGCCTTGCGCGCGCAGTGGACGCGCCTCGTCCAAGCGATGACCGACGCCGAGCACGCTCAGCAGACGGACGCGCCGTCGCCGCTGATCGCGCGCGTGATCGCGCCGCCGTCGCTGCCGACGCGACCGCTCCATCCGACTCGGCTGATCCTCGGTCTCCTCGGGAGCATGTTCGGATTGGGGTCGGGGTTCGCCTGGATCGTCGCTCGCATGCGACACACCGAAGAGATCCCGAAGCCCGTGCTCGGCGCTGCGACGCATTCTTCGGCGCCGCCTCGCGGACCCACGCCCGTGGAGCCTCGACTGGCGTCGGACCCCAGCACATCGAGCGCGGTGTTCACGACGTCGCCTAACCTCGCCGTCGCGGTGCCGCCGAGCAACAGTCCGCACCTCTCGACGCAGCGTGGAGTGATCGACGTCGCGGCCGTGCTCGCGCAAACCGGCGTCGCACCGGCGACCTTGGCGCTCGAGCCTCGACCCACTGTCGGCATCACGCGCACCGAAAAGGTGGAAGCGAATGGGGGCGCCTGGAAAAGCGCGCCTCCCGCGGCGGACGTCGCACGCCCGGCGACCGCAAAAAGCGACTCTCCCGCCGCTTCGCCGCCGCGACCTCGAAGCGATCCGCCCAAGCGATCGCCGCTTCCGCCGCGGCCTTCGCTCGATGAGCGGCGCCCCACGGCGTCATCGCGACCCGGCGGTGTATTCGACGTGACCGTGACGTCGCCGGGCGGCCTCGTGCGGCCCCCGTCGGTGGCGCCGCGACCCGCGAGCATGACCACGACGGTGGCCGGAACAGCGCCGCCACCGCGCGCCGAACAGCGCTCGTCGCCTCCCGACGACACGCGCCCGTCGCAGATCCCCCTCCGGCCGCGGCCGACGATCTCACCGCCGCCGGTCGGCGATACCGCGGTGCGCGCGACCAGTCGCCCTGCGCCGCGCAGTCTGCGCCCCGGCGTCGTGGAACACCCTCCGGACACTCAGCGCATCGGCTCGCCACGGGAGTCGGTCAGACCGGCGTCGCCGTCGAACGCGCCGCGCTTCGACACGACCTACAGCATCGTGAACCGCGCGGCGTCGAAGACGTCGCGGCCCCCGCCGCCTGCAGAACGACTCACGCCGCCTGCGGAGCGAAAAGAAGACGGCTTCCGGGCCGCATCTCGTTCGACGCAGCCCCTCGTGACACCGCCGGGGATCGTGAGGCCGACGACGACCGAGCCGCTCGGAGCGTCTCCCGGGGCCGCGCGCCGAGTCATCGAGGCGCCGCCTGCGCCGGAGCCGAGCCCGGGAACCAAGACCGGCTGGGAACCGCCCCAGGTCACGAACCCGGAGACCGCGATGGTTCGTCACTGGAGCACCGCGCCGCAAGGAAGCGACGACGTCGTGGCTCCGCGGTCGCTGCCGCCGAGCTGGAGACCGCCGGACGACGTCGCGCCGAAGGACGCGCCCGACGAGCTCAAGCAAATCCGCGATCAGCTGGTCAGCA
Organism: Polyangiaceae bacterium; assembly: GCA_036271175.1. Classification (GTDB taxonomy): domain Bacteria; phylum Myxococcota_A; class Polyangia; order Polyangiales; family Polyangiaceae; genus DASZVB01. The sequence goes on from DATBBD010000237.1 coordinate 7,807, forward strand.
TTCGCGGAAATCGATGCTTCGTGCTCGGCATCACCAGCGAGGAACAGTCGAACGGCGGGAAGACGAAGCTCGCGGTGAAGCTCGCCGAGCTCCTCGCCGAATCGGCGCGGGTGCTCCTCATGGAGGCCAACTTCGATTGGCCCGGCGTGCAGCGAGCCCTCGCGATCGACATGCCGCGCGCGGCCGGGTTCTCCCAGCAGATCCACGCGCGCATTCGCGACCGAAATCGCGGACCGTGGACGGTGGCGGAGTGCAGCCCCAGCCTGCACGTGCTCGCCGAAGGGATCATGCGATCCCCGGGCATCCTGTTCTCGCAGGAGTTCGCGATGGCGGTCGCCGAGCTCCGGACGCGCTACGACTTCATCGTCGCGGACGGACCCACCGTCGGCACGGGCGGCGACTTGAAGCCGCTGAACGTACTGACGGACGGCATCGTGGTCGTCGTCCATCCGAAGGGCGATCTCCCCGCTGCGCTCGACACCGCCGCGAAGTGGTTCACTCAAAAAGAATTTGCCGCCGCCGTTTTCGCCGATGCCGACCGAAACCACTGATCCTCGCGACGGTTCGCCCCCGCCGGAGCGAACCGAGCCGCGGACGGCGGGAGCTCCGGCGCGCGGCCGCGCGCACGAAGCGCTCGGCCTGGGTCGTGTGCGGCTCTTCGGCGTCGACATCGATCCGGTTCGCCTCGACGAGGCAGTTCGATGGATCTTGGGCGCCGCGCGCGAGCCCGGGCTCTGCCGTTACGTCGTCACGCCGAACCTCGATCATTCGCTCCAGCTCCGGCAAAATCGGGCGCTGCGCAACGCCTACGCGGACGCGGCCCTGGTGATCGCCGACGGATGGCCCGTCGTGCTCGCCTCTCGTCTCTTCGGGCCGGCGCTTCCGGCGCGCGTCACCGGAAGCGACGTCGTGCCCGCCATCTTACGCGGGGCCACGAGAGAAGAGCCGCTGCGCATCTTCCTGCTCGGCGCGATGGAAGGCGTCGCGGCGCGCGCGGCTCGCCGAGTCGAAGCGCTCCACGCCGGAATCGAAGTCGTCGGAACGCGGAGTCCGCCCTTCGGCTTCGAACGCGACGCGCGGGAAAATGAGCGGATCCTCGAGCACATCGCGGAGGCGCAGCCTCACGTGCTCGTCGTCGGTTTCGGCGCACCCAAGCAGGAGCTCTGGGTGCACGCGCACCTCCCGAAGATCGCCGCGAACGTCGCGCTGTGCGCGGGGGCGACCATCGACTTTCTCGCCGGCGAGCGGAGCCGCGCGCCTGCATGGGTGCAGACGGTCGGCGCGGAGTGGCTGCACCGCATGATGACCGAACCCAGACGACTCGCGCCACGCTACTTCAAGAACGCGATCGGCTTTCCGACCTTGCTGTTCGACGAGTGGCGCGAGCGGCGAGAACTCCGGCGTTGACGGCCGCGAGCGGGCACGCGCCGCGCCGATTCACCTCGCGAGCACGGCACCGCTGACGATCACGCCGCCTCGCCGCGCGAATCTGCCGCCGAACCCGAAGCCGCGCGCGAACGGTCCCGCGTCCCTCCGGAGGGTGCTCGTGAATCGTCCGCCGGCCTCGTCGAGCTCGACTTCGACGTCGCGGAATTCGAGAAATTGCCGCGAGTGCGGGTACTGGCACTTGTAGACGGCTTCCTTGATGCTGAAGACGATCTTCGCCGTGATCCCGCGTCGCTCCGGGGCGAGCGACTCGACCGAGCTCGCCTCGCTTGCCGTCAGCACGCGAGCGAACACCTTCGGATCGAGCGGCGCGTCGAACTCTGCGTCTAGACCGACTCCGCGCACGTTCTCGATCGACGCCGCCGCAGCGCCGCAGAACGCAGCGCCGGGCGCTCTCTTGTGGGTGATCGAGCCGACGAAGCCCGCCGGCCATTCGGGGGCTCGATCGGCACCGCGCAAAAGCGGCGCCGGCGACACACCGAGCGCGCCGAGCGCCACGCGCGCGCAGTGACGCCCCGCGCGAAACTCGGCGACGCGGTCGTGCACCGCGCCGCGGACCAGTTCGGCTTCTTCCGGGAACAGCTCGGCCAGATCCGTCGCGAACACGTCCACTTCGGTGGTCGCCACGCCGTCGTCGAAGAGGCCTTCCAGGATGGGCCGCACGCGGGACCTACCGACACGTCGCGCGAGTCACGATCGACTCACGGCGCTAATAGGCGTTCTCGCTCTTCTTCGACCCGAAGATCGTCAGGAAAATGATCTTCAGGTCCAAGTAGATGCCCCAGTTGCGAATGTACTGGAGGTCGTGCTCGACCCGCTTCTCCATCTTGTCGAGCGTCGCGGTCTCGCCGCGCCACCCGTTCACCTGCGCCCACCCGGTAATTCCGGGCTTCACCTTGTGGCGCAGCATGTAACCGTGGATCTTCGAGCGGTAGATCTCGTTGTGCGCCACGGCGTGCGGGCGCGGCCCGACGATGCTCATCTCGCCGGTGAGTACTTGTAGAAACTGCGGAAGCTCGTCGAGCGACGTCTGTCTCAGGAACGCGCCGAACCGCGTCACGCGCTGGTCGTTTTTCGTCGCTTGCGCCACGGCGGGGCCGTCCTCGCAGACGGTCATGGTGCGGAACTTCAGCACGCGAAGCTCGCGGCCGTTCAGGCCGTATCTCCGCTGACGAAAGAAGATCGGTCCTGACGACGACAGCTTCACGCCGAGCGCGATGGCGGCCATGGGGAGCGCGATGAGGGTGAGGATCAGCGTGCCGAGCACGATGTCCTCGAACCGCTTGAGCCACCCGCCGACGCCGTGGAACGGCGTGTCGAAAATGCTGACGACCGGAATGTCGCCGACGGCGCTCCACTGCGCGTGGAGGAGGTCGAACACCAGAAAATCCGCGACGACGAACACCGTCGCCGTGGTGTCCGCCAAACGGTGCACGATCGAGTTGATTCGCGGCTCGGCCTTCAACGGCAGCGTGATGTAGATGCGATCGATCCGTCCCTCACGCGCATCTTCGACGAGCTTGTCGAGATCGCCGGCCAGCTCGGCGTAGTTCCCCGAGAGCTGATGGCGGCGTTCGGGCTTGCGGTCGTCGTAGAAGCCGACGAGGTGCATCCCCGAATACGGGTCGCTCGTGATCCGCTGCGCGATGCGCTCGGCCATGTGGGTCAGCCCCGCGATGGCCACGGAGCGCGAGTTCCGCCCGTGCCGGCGGATCTCCATCAACGCGAAGCGAACCGCGATGCGCCAGGTGATGGCGAACGTGGGAGTGAGCAGGAACCACGTGGTCGTGACGAAGCGCGAGTACGTGGCCGACGTCTTGGTGAGGAATGCGACGAACAGGACGGCCGGGGCGGCGATGGCCCAGGTCGCGAGCACCTGAAACACTTCGTGCTTCATCGGCGCCGCACGCCACGACCGGTAGAGGCCGTTCACCTCGGCGACGAAGTGGAACGCCAGCATCGCGACCAGCGCGGCGATGGTGTTCGTCGAGTTCCACGCCTGATGATAAAAGTGGCACGCGACGTATTCGGCGAGAAAGATCCACCCGGCGTCCGCGAGACGCTGGATGAGCGCAACCGCTGATTCGTATGATCTGAGTAGCCCCCTCTCAGGCTTGTCAGACATGGTCGCTCCGTTTCATCAAAGTTCAGGCACCCCGAGAACAGATTAGGGTACCGGGAACGTTGCTTGTATAGCGCGATTTTTCCGCGGACTCCGGAGAATTTTCATGTAGCTCTCGCGACGACGGTGAGCACGGACGTTTTTCACAAAGCAAGAAACGGACGAGCAACGAACCGCACGCCGTTGCTAGCCGCTCGCTTATCTAGGCAGGTCTAGGCAGGTCTAGGCAGGTCTAGCCACGTCTCGGCACGGCCAGGATTCAGGAGCGCCGATCGTTTCCGTCTCTGGCCGAACGCAGCACGTCAACTCCGTGAAGTTTCAAAAAACGGCCGCACGTCCTGTGTCGCCGCGACCGCACCGAAAAAGGTCAGGGGCGCCGGAGCAACGAAGGGAAGCGGCGGTTCGAGCAATTTCGAAACTCGGTTTCCGGTGGGCGACCGCTGTCGATCGGCGCGTCTTTGCGCCTGTAGTTTTGCCCCGCGTGGCGCCTTTGACCCCGTCCCTGAGCAGAAATTGCACACCGGC
>DATBBD010000238.1:0-4310 GCA_036271175.1 Polyangiaceae bacterium
TCACGCGCTCGATCTCGTCGTCGAGCGCTTTGCCCGTGGCGGGCTCGTTGCGACCGCGGAGGTTCTTCTTGGCGTCGTCGAGAAAGTGGCTCTGCCGGAAAGCGTCGTTCGCGCGGTGGCGCGCCTGCTCGATGACGTCGAGGCACTCCGCGATTTCGCGATCCGGGTCCCAGTGCGCCTTTTCGAGCTCGCCGCACCGCGGGAACGGATGTTGTCGCGGGTCGCGCTCTTCGATGAACCCGGTGCGCGTCCCGGCGACGAAGCACGTGCTGGTGTGCATCAGCGGCGCATTGCCGAGATCCTTCGCCAGGGTGACGAGGTTCTGCACGCCGAACGCATTCACTTCGAGCGCGAGATCGAGCGGCGGATCGAAGTCGATGACGCCGGAGGCGTTGATCACCGCGTCGGTTTCGCCGCGCAACTCGTCGCGGAGGTCCGCGTCGAGCCCGCAGAACGGAAGCACGACGTCGCCGGAGATCGGCATGATCTTGTCGCGCAAGAACATCTCGTAACCGGAGCCGTACTGATCGGCGAGGGGTCGGAGCACCTCGCTCGTCGCGATTTCCTTCCAGAACCGCTCTTCCGCCGTTTGACCCGCCTTCGGTCGCACCAGCAGATAGATGCGGCTCACCATTGGGTAGCGATGGAGCAGGAACGACCAGAACACCTTCCCGAGGAACCCGGTGCCGCCGATGATGACGAGCTTCCGGCCGCGAAACAGGTGCGCGGGCAAGAGCGGCTTCTCGCGAACGCCGCCGTTCGCGCCGTTGCCGTTCGTGCCGTTCCCGTTCGCGCCGTTGGCTTTGGAACCCTTGGCGGCGCCGTTGCCGTTCGTGCCGTTCGCGCCATTTGCGCCGTTCGCGACAGGCGACGCTTTGCCGTTGCCGTTCACGCCGTTTGCGCGCGGCGACGGTTCCGGCGGACCAATGACGTTGCCCCTCTCTTCGCTCATGCCCCTCTCCCTCCAACGGGAGCGCGCATGGTCACGTCGGCCATCACGATGGGCGGCGTATGCAAGAGCGTGATGTCGAGCGAGCGATTTTCGCCGTTCTTCGCGCGATAGAGCGCTTCGGCCATGGTGGGCGCGGTCTCGTAGCCGAGGAGCTTCGGGATGTATTCGTTGTCGGCACCGACGACGATGACGCGACCGAGGTGCTGCCGTCCGCCCTCACCCCAGTACCACATGTAAAACGGATGAGCGGGGTGGTAGGCGTGACCGTCGCGGTACATCTGAAGGAACGCCGGGTTCTGTGCGAACTTCGCCTCGTAGCGCTTGTGGAGCTCGACCGCGTCGCGCGTCTCCGGCAAGAGCCGGTGTACGAAGTCGACGTAAGAGGCGTGCTGCTCGTGGTCGAACTTGTCCGTGCAGGGGTGCGTGATGATGAGCGTGCCCCCCTTCTTAACCAGCGGCGCGCCCCGATAGAAATTGAACAAATACCCCTGAGCCAACACCGAAACCAGGAGCGGATTCAGGAACGCGTTCACGTTGTACGGGCTGATGTATGGGATGCCCATCACCAGCACGTCGGCCTGGCCCTCGATGGGGACCATGTATTGCTCGAAGCTCTTCTCGACGGTCTTGGCGTGAACGGCCTCGGTCTCGCCGGCGTTCACGCCGGTGATCTCGTAGGGCGAAGGGACGCGCGAGAAAATCGCTTGCCGCGCCGCCTGCGGGAGCTTCGCGGTCGTCACGATCAGCGCGCGGAGCAACGTGAGCTCGCGATCGTCGAGGTCGTCCTCGTTCTTCGTCAGAAAATCGAGCGGCTTGTCGAACATCCGGTTGTTCACGGTCGTCTCGATCGTGAACACGTTGAGCTTCGAGTTCGTGAGGCGCCCCATGCGCTCGAAGCTCGTCGAGAGCGCGGACGCGCTCGGGTCCATGTAGCTGTTGCTCGCGCGGAGCGTCTTCGGGTTGTGGTGCGCGCAGAGGCTCTTGTACCCGCAGAGCCCGACCGTGACCGACTTGTGCCCGCCGTTCATCGGCACGAGGTTCACGTTCACGTAGATGAGCAGATCGCTCTCGACGGCACGGCGATTCAACTCGACGACCTCGCCGTGGTCGGTCGTGCCGATCTCCACCATGTTCGCGGCATCTTCCGCGTCGTGGTTGTAGAGCCGGTTCGGGTGGTACGCGTTGAAGATCCGATCGCCCACCATGTGGCGGATCTCGTTCGGCTTCATGCGCCGATGAACGCCCGTCGCGATGATGATTTCGACGTCGTCCACGCCGTGGTCGGCGAGCATCTCGAGCACGATGGTGAGCACGCGCTCGCGCGCGTCGGGGCGCTTCATCGGCGGCAAGGGGACCGACAGATCGTCGACCGCGATCGTCACCTTCATGCCCGGCCGGAGCTTTGCGTACAGCGGCTCCGAATTTTCCGGGTGATTGATCGCGTACCGAATCGCCGCTTCGACGTTCTTCAGCGGCTTCAGCGGCGGCTTCGAATAGATGCACCGCGTGCCGGCCGGCAGATCGACCTCGATGAGGCGATCGCCCGCGAAGAGCACGCGCGGCCTGCTTCCGCGATCGAGAGTGACGACGGACGGATGGCTCATTTCAGGAGACCTCTCGGGAAAAACCCGATGCGAGCGCGGCGATGGGGTCGTCGATTCATGACGCCCTGAGGTGGAAGGTGGGCCAGCTGTATGCTTTCGCGAGCAGCTCGAGCCGTTTGTCGGGGTTCACCGCCGCGGGGTGCCCGACGACGCTGAGCATCGGAATGTCCGAGTAGCTGTCGCTGAAGGCAAAGCACTCGTCGAGGTCGTGACCGAATTTTCGCGCGTGCTCGCGGATGCAACGTGCCTTCTCGGGCCCGGCGATGATCGGTTTCAGGAGCTTCCCGGTCGCGATCCCGTCCTTCATCTCGAGCCGGTTCGCGATGATCGTCGCGCCGCCGATGAACGCGGCGAGATGCTGGACGATCACGTCGAGCGCGCCCGAGACGAGCACGATCTCGTGGCCCGCGTCGCGGCTCGTCTTGATGAGGTCGAGACCGGAAGCGTAGAGCGACGGACGAAGCACCTTGTCGAACGCCTCGTCGGCGAGCAAGACGAGCCGGTCCTCGCTCGTGCCTTCGTACGAGCTGTAGAGGAGCTCGTTGAAGAGCCGCCGATCGGCCATCTCCGCGACGACCATCGACGGTGCGCGAAACAGCGCGCGACCGAGACGGGCGGCCGTACGGAACGGCGTCCCCTGGTTCAATAGGTAAAAGAGCGTCGGGTGCACGAGGTTCGTGGACACCAACGTTCCGTCGACGTCGAAATAGCTAGCCGGCACGCGCCTTTCGGTCCTCTGGGATGGGGGCGGAGTCAAGCCTGGCCGGGCGCCCGAGGGCATCCGGCTCAACGAACTCGACGACAATGTCGCACAAAAGCCGCGCGACTGGAAACGCGAGAAACATCGCGGGCCGGAACTTCGAGGTCGGTTCCCGATGGGCAGATCCAGTGAACGGGCGCTCAGTTTTTGCGCTACGGGCCCCCGTCGAAGGGCGGCGCGCTCGCGAGCGAACCGTGAACGTGTTCAGCCGCCGCTCGAGTCGTCGCAACCCATCCATTGCCTGACACGGCAGCTTGAAGACGCCGTTGCGCGTGGGCATGACCGTCCCCGACGGGTCGCGTACTCCACAAACCGAACCGATTGGCCCGTGAATCGTAATCGTCGCAATCATCGCGCCGGCGTCGGGCGATATTGCGCTGGCATCGGGCGCGGTGCCGCCGCCCGCCGTCGCGGCGTCGAAGCCGGAAACGCCGCCGGCTCCGCCCTGAGCTGCAGCACCCAAACCGAAAATGCCGCCCGACGCGGCCGTCGCTCCTCCGCTCGCGGCCGTCGTCCCTCCGCCGCCCAAGAATTGACCACCAACGACGGTCGACAGCGTCGCGTCGAGGAAGCCGTCAGCAGTCAGCGTGAGATCGACGGTCCACCCCGCATCTCCCCAAGGAAGCGATGGCCCAGACGCGAAGTCGCCGACGGCAGGTGCCGCGTGCATGTGAAGCGTGCCCAATGTGTCGATCGAGCTGTCCCCCCTTGGAGATGAAGATTTGAAGCCCGTAGTTCTCCCCCAGCTGATCAGGCCAACCGTCATGACAGCCTCCGTCGCTGTACTCGACCGGGCCCCCGCCAACGTCTAGCTTCACGAGTGGCGGATCGGGCTGGGATTGGGCGGTCGGATCGTCAGCGAGGGGATCGATATCGACGCCGCCCCTGTACCGGGTGCCGCTCGGCGCCGTGAGAGCAACGGGCAGGGTGCAATAACCGTGGAAGGGACAGGAATTCACTCCATTCCCGTGTTCGTGCCGTCCGAGCTGGAAGT
>DATBBD010000239.1:0-2806 GCA_036271175.1 Polyangiaceae bacterium
GCGATTTTGCTCACCTTGGTTCCCGCTTCGGGCGCGACCTCGTACGTGGTCACGGTGGGACCCGGGTGGATCTCGACGACTTTGCCGGTCACGCCGTAGTCGAGGAGCGTCCGTTCGAGTTTTCCGGCGAGCTCGAACACCCGCTGCTTGTCGACCTCGCTCACGGTCGGCGGCGCGGCGACGAGAATGTCCGGCGACGGCAAACGGAAGCCACGGCTTCGCTTCGGCTCGGGCGCCTTTTGACTGCGCTTCACTTCGCGCTCGGGTCGCGTGTCGACGATCGTCGGACCGAGCGATGCCGACGCAGCTTCGTCGTCATCGTCCGTCTCCGACTCTGCGGTGGCGGCGCGCGGCTCGGGGGTCGACACGCTCTTCGGCGGCGGCGGCGTCGCCGAACGGCGCTTCGCGGTTTTCTCGGTACGGGTGGAGACGGGCGGCGCCGCGCTTCCCGGCGTGACGTCGGCTGCGGCGAGCGCCACTTCGCGCCGCGCCATGCTCTCCTTCAGCGCGTTCGACAGCGCGATCGGCGGCGGGCCGGTCTTGTCGATCGGCAACCAATCGAAGTCGTCGTCGTCGCCTTGGAGCTCCGCGATGATGGCTTCGTCGCGCGACGCGGTGTCGATCGTCGGCAGCTCGGAGGCGCGCTTCGCTTCTTCGCGCTCGCGACGGAGATGACGCGCATCTCGCCACGCGAGCCCGATCTTCCGTCCGAGAGCCGCGAGGCGTTGCTCCAGCATCCGCAAGAACCGCGTCGTGCGAAGCGTCCATTCGATGAAGGAGAATTGGCTCCGTCCGATCAAGATCAACCCGACGACGGTGATGCCCACCAAGAAGCTGCCGACGGCCGAGAACAGCGCCGCCATGAGCTCGCCGAAAAAGAGACCGACGTTGCCGCCCGACGGCAAGCGACCGAACACGACGAATCGCGGCGCGGCGATATGAGCGAGCGCCGACAGAATGACGCCGACCACGAGATCGCCGGTAAGCCGCAGCGACGTGATCGATCCGCGGCTTTGGCGAAAAAGCGGTAGCGCGATCAACACGAGCTCGACCGGTGCGAGCCACGCGACGACGCCGAAACCGCGCGCCAGCAAATTGCCGATCGCGAGACCGACAGGGCCCATCCAATCGGAACCCGAGACGGACGCGTCCTCGGGATCGAGATGAACGCCGGACAGCGCGAGCCCCAGATAAAGCGCCGCGGCCACGAGCAGGAGCGACGCCGCTTCGCGCGCTTTCCCAGCGGCCCTTACCCGCGCCGACGACGACCCAGAGTCGTCGACGAGCCGGCGAGGGGTAAATAAGTGTGCGCTCATCTACTACTTCATACTACATAGGCTTACCCCAGGGACAACACAAGAACGCCGCGCCGACGCGACGGGACTTTCACGTACACTGCACGAGCTTTTCCGCCTGACGGTGGCTTCGTCTCCCTCGGCCGCGTGCGTGGAGCAGACGCCAGCACTTCGCTAAGTGGACGTATTCTCGGGCTCCCTCGTCGACCGGACCCCACCCGAGCTTGAGGTTTTTCACGCCGCCATCTTATGATGAAAACCCTCGACGAGTATTTCGCCGAGGACACGACGAGAGCCGTCGTGACTAGCACGGGGAACGGTAGGGATTCCAATGATGTGCCGCTCGCGCGCCGGGCGCCTGGTGTCCACGACGACGCTGGTCGCAACGCTCGCACTCGGAACCGGATTAGCCGGTTGCCGCACCACGACAGACGACGTTCACCGGTGGGCGAACACCGCGCAGGGCCCCACGAAGCTCGTCGCGGTACTCGTCCACGGGAAGTACGCGATGGATCTACGCGTCGAGGCGGCCATGACCCTCGTGAGCATGAGGCCGCGCGCGGGTCGTCGCATCGGCATTGGAAACCTGATCGACGCACTCAACGATCTGCCGGAAGCGGAGCGTACGAAGATTGTCGCGGGGATGGTGCCGCGGCTCGACGAAGAGATCCGAAGGCCGGCCACGGGGACCGCCGAAGCACGCGTCGACACGTCGATTCCGTACAAGGACGCTGCTTACGCGCTGCTCACCAACGACGGTGGGCCGCTCATCACCGACAAGGCGCAAGTCGACGGAATCAAGGACGCCCTCACGCAGTGGGCGGTTACCGATTTTTCCGCGCGAATGGACGATTCGTCCCAGGCGTACGGCATGGAGCAAGTGCTCCGCATGCTCGGCGCGAACGGCGTGAAGGGATTGCCCGCGCTCATTACCCCCGACGCGCCGAAGGTCGATCGGATCTGCGACTTGGTCGCCGATCTCGGCGATGCGCCGACGAAGCTCGAGGCGAGCAAGCGATTGGTCGCGCTCGCCACGGACATCAACTCCGACAAGTGGTTGAAGACCAAGGGACCGAAGCTCGACGCGGCGAACAAGGCCGCGAAGCTCGCCCCGACCAAGGATCAATTCGCGAAGCAACTCGACCAGTACCAAGAAGAGGAGCTCCTCCGCATCTTCACCTCGATGAAGAAGATCGGTCAGGGCCCCGCCGACGAGTACATGCTGAACTTCGCGGGCGACAAGACGCAGAGCGAGAAACGGCGCGCTGCGGCGTTGGTGGCGCTCGAGGGGCATCTCGACAAGAACAACAAGAGCCAGGTGGATCGCATCCTTGCCCTCGATGGCGCCGAAGACACGCCGGACAGCGTTCGCGACGCAGCGCTCCGCATCACCGGCGAAATGCCGCGCAAGGTCGTGACCGACCGCCTCTACTCGATGTTCGACAACAAGGAGTGGAAGATCCGCTGGGTTGCGGCCGAACTCGTGCTCAAGATGAGCGACAGCTCGCAAG
>DATBBD010000240.1:0-5705 GCA_036271175.1 Polyangiaceae bacterium
CGCCGTCGATGCCACTTGGGCTTACTTCAGTCAGACAGACGGCATTTACAAATCCTCCAAGACGAAAGCGGCGACCCCGATACTCGTCCAATCGACGAGTGCGCTAGTGAAGTACCTCGCGGTCTCGAACGGGGCTCTCTACTGGGTCACGTCGGACAGTGAACTGCTCGAAAAATTGGCCGTCTTTCCCAACTGATTGCTGCAGCCAGCTCGTTGCGCCGCGAAACCCTCGCACGACGCACCCCGCGACGACCCGTTCATACCCCTTCTTGAAAATAGTAACCCCATGATGATCCGCTTGCCGACCCTGCGACGCCGTTCTCGTTCGAGCTACACGTCCGGCTTGTCGCTGGCATTGTCGTCCGGCGCGGCGCTCTTCGGTTTGGGTTGCTCGGCCCTCTCACCGAATTGCGATGCGACGGCGTCGTGCGGAGCTAGCGGCGGCGCGGGGGGAATGAAGGACTCGGGAACCTCGCCGAGCGCGACCGGCGGCGCAGCGACGGGCGGAGGTAACGCGACCGGGGGAAGTGCCGGGAGCACCGGAAGCGGCGGCAGTCCCGTCGGGGTCGACGCTTCGACGCCCGATGCGGGCGGAACGGGTGGCGCGGATGCGAGTGGAAGCGGAGGAACCGAAGCGGGACCGCCGGACGCGACCGTCGACGCGGCGCCGCCGATCGAAGCGGGCCCATTGAAGTGTGCGCCCGGCACTGCGGACTGCGACGGGTATCGGAACGACCGCTGCGAAGTCACGACGGACACGGATCCGACCCATTGCGGCGTGTGCGATGTCTCGTGTGCAGCGACCGGGACGCTCACCGTTTCGTGCGTGAAGGGCATCTGCCGACCCACGTGCGACGCGGCGCACGTCGATTGCAACGGCGACGGCACCGACGGCTGTGAGGTGAACACGAAGATCGATCCCCTGAACTGCGGCGCGTGCGGCCATGCGTGCTCGAGCGACGGCACGTCGTCCGTGGCGTGCATCGCCGGCCTGTGCAAGCCGACCTGCGAGACCGGGTTCGGCGATTGCACGACTCCAGCAACGACCGACGTTGATGACGGCTGCGAGACAGATCTGACGAGCGCGAAGACCTGCGGAGCGTGCGGCCACGATTGCCTCGGCGGCGCGTGCTCGGTGAACCAGTGCCAGCCCCTTCCGCTCGCGAGCGGCGCCACTGGGGTGATCACCGTCGACACGAAATACGTCCACTTCGTGGCCGCAGATGGTGAATCGATCGTCCGCGTGGGTCTCGGCGGAGGAGCGACGCAGACCGTGGCGAGCAACACCAGAGACGTCGATACGATCGTCAACGACGGAACCTACGTCTACTGGGCGTCGGAGAATTTTCAGAACTACGGTGACCCTCCGGACGGTCAGATCTACCGGATCACGTCCGGGCAGCAGAACAACGCCATTTCGTTGACGTCGGGTCTGGACGCGATCCGCCTCGCGGTCGACGGGAAGAACGTCTACTGGACCGCCGGCGACAAGGACGACACCGAGATCTACCAGATGCAACGTGATGGCACGTCGCCGCACGCGCTCAGCGGGATCTTGCCGGAGCCGTTCGACGTCGTCACCGACGGAACGACGATCTTCGTCGCTGACGACGCCGACATCGTCTCACTGCCGGTAGGCGGCGGGGCGATCACTCGCACGACGAGCTCGTCGACGCCGGTCGATTCGCTCAGCATCGCGATCGACGCGACGCACGTCTATTTCTGGGCGCCGACGACCACGACTGCTCTCGCTCTCGAGGCCCTGCCACGGTCGATGAGCGGCTCCCCGACCCTGGTCGCAAAGACAACCAATACCAGCAGCGCCGCCATCGCGAGCGACGCGACCTACGTTTACTACCGCCAAACGGACGGCATCCATCGGGTCAAGAAGACCGAGTTCGGCAAGTCGTCGCTGTTTTTGGCGAGCCCGAACGCGGATGGGGCGCCGATCGCATCGATCGTGATCGCGAACGGCGCGATGTACTTCACCGACACTGATGGGCATGTGAACAAGCTCGCGCTGTTCGCGAACTGAAGCCGAATCGGACGTCGCGAAACGGCGTGCCCTCGTCGCGAAGCTCCCTAACCCAGATCGCAGAGCACCCGCTTCGCCGCGATGTACCCCGCGGCGCCGATGACCGATCCGGCGGGGTGACACGCGGCGCTCGCCGAGTAGAGGCCGTCGATGGGCGTCGCGACAGGCAGACGATCGGCGAAGCCGAAGGAGTTGTCGACGTGGTGAATGTGGCCGCGCGTGATGCCGAAGTGGCGCTCGATGCCAGGCGGATGCAGGGTGAAGCGATCGACGACGAGATCGGAAGTGCCGGGCGCGAAGCGATCGCAGATGGAGAGCAGATGACGGACGTAGCGCTCCTCTTCGGCGTCCCAGGAGCTACCGGCGATGTCGTACGGAACCCACTGCACGAAGAGGGCGGAGTTGTGGTGACCGAGGGGATCCTGAAGCGACGGATCGGCGGCGGTGTGGATGTACCACTCGATGGCCGGGAAATCCGGGAGGCGCCCGGAAGAAGCGTCGCGAAAGGCGCGAGCGAGCTCGCCGAGGACGTCGTGTTCGGGCAAGAGATGGATCGTCGTATGGTGTTGTCCGACGGGCTCCGGGAGCGCCGTGAAGCGAGGCAGCGCTTTCAGCGCAAGGTTCACCTTCAACGTCATGCCGTCGCGCGCGTATCCGTCGAGCCGCGCGTTGTAATCGGCGGGTAGTCGATCTTTGCCGACGAGGGTTCGCATCCGGAACGGGTCGGCGTTGACGACGACGGCGCGAGCTAAAACGGTGGTTCCGTCGGAGAGCTCGACGTCCGAGACGGCGCCGCCTCGGGTCTCGATGCGCACCGCGCGCCGGTCGGTGAGAATCGTCGCGCCGGCGTGGCGCGCGATGTCGGCGAGGCGACTCGTGACGGTCCCCATGCCGCCCTGGACGATCATCCACGTGCCGCCGCTGCCCGGAAGACGGCACATGTTGTGAACGAGGAAGTTCATGCCGGTGCCGGGCGTGTCCCAACCGCCGGACAGGCCGGAGAAGCCGTCGGTGACGGCGTACATCGCTTTGACGAGGTCGCTCTCGAAACCGAATCGCTCGAGGTAGTCGCGGACCGGCCCGCGACACAGATCGACGAAGACCCGACGGAGCGCCGGGCGCACGTAGCGTTCCGCCGTGTCTTCGATGGAGAGCGGCTCGGCGAGCCACGTTGGTGCGATGTCGTCGCGAAGCGCGTCGAGCTCCCGACCGAGCGCTTCGTGTGCGCGGTAGTCGGCCGCCGAGAAAAATTTCAGAAATTGCGCCTTCGTGCTCTCGACGTCGGAGCCGAAGAGGAGGTACCGGTTGCCGGTGGTGGGCAGGAAGTAGTGAGGATCCCGTCGAATGAGCGGGAGCTCGAGGCCGAGCTCGGCGAGGAGCTCCGGCGGCATCAGCCCGAGCAAATAAGCGCCTGTAGAAGCGCGAAGGCCGGGCACGCGCGCGAACGGTGATTCCGTTCGGGCTGCTCCCCCGACCACGGAATGTTCCTCGACGACGAGGACGTCGCGACCCGCTTTCGCGAGCATCGCGGCACAAACGAGCCCGTTGTGGCCCGCTCCGATGACGAGAACGTCGACCTCTTTCGACTGAGTTGCCACGTCCGGAGGCTACCATCGAGCCGCGAGTGGGAGAGCGCGCCACGAGTACGACCTAGGAGGGTGTGCGGGCCCCGCGAGCCCCAGAAGCCCCTCGAGAACGGCATGGCCGGGCCGTCGCAACCGGCGTCCCACACACTAAAGATCGGCTTCTCTCGACATTTGGAGAAGACACGAGGATTATAAAGAATCGCCCGAAGCACTCCGGAGCTGCACACGGTGCCGAAAGAGGATTTCGACGAAGCCCACGAGCAAACCGTGGTGTTCGACAGGCAAGATCTCATCAATGGGGTCGCGTCGCCGGCACCAGGGCGGATGCACGTCCTCGTGCGGATGGACGGCTCCGACGTCGGACAGGTAACGACGTTGACGGGGACCGACCTTCAGATCGGACGCCTCGCACGGAACTATCTCCACCTGCCGTTCGAGGGCGTGAGTCGGCTCCATGGACGACTGGTGTGGCAAGACGGCGCGTACTGGGTCGAGGACCTCGGATCGGCGAACGGGACGTTCGTGCAGGGCACGCGCGTCACTCGCCATCGGCTGAGCGACGGGGACGTCGTTCAGTTCGGACCGCGCGTCGTCTTCCGTTATTCGGTTACCGACACCGGCGAAGAGAAGATCCTCCGTCAGCTCTACGAGTCGAGCGTTAAAGACGCACTGACGACCTGTTTCAACCGTGAGTACTTCAACGAACGGCTGAAAGCGGAAGTCGCGTACGCGAAGCGTCACGAGACGGAGCTGTCCCTCGTCCTGTTCGATCTCGACCACTTCAAGAACGTCAACGACACTTACGGACACCCGGCAGGCGACGCGGTGCTGATCTCGACCGTGAGCGCTCTGTCGAAGACGCTCCGAACCGAGGACGTGCTCGCTCGCTACGGCGGCGAAGAGTTCGCGGTCATCCTCCGCGGCATCGAACTGTCGCTCGCCGCCGGGGTGGCGGACCGATTGCGCGCGCTCGTGGAGGGAGCGATCGTGACGCACGACCAGCACGTGATTCGGATCACGCTGAGCGCCGGCTGCGCTTCACTCGCGAGCACGCCCGAGCCGACCGTCGAGCGCCTCGTAGAGCAAGCCGATCGCCGGCTTTACGCCGCCAAGCACGCCGGTCGAAATCGCATCGACTCCTCGGCGTGAGCATGTCCGCAGAACGTCGGTCCGCCTCTTCGCGGACGAAGGACAACGACGGGTGACGCTCGCGACGCGTCTCCGGTCCGTCGCCATCGACGTGACGGCGCGAGCGCGGGTTTTTCGCCACGTGCCCGAGCTCAGCCGCGGAAAAATCAACGCCGCGCGTCTGCTCGAACAGGCCGCGGAACGCTTTCCCGATCGCCCCGCCCTCCTGTTTTTGGACGAGCGCCACACCTGGGCCGATTTTCATCGAGAGGCGAGCCGCTGGGCCCGATTTTTCCTGGCGCGCGGCGTCGTCCGTGGCGACGTCGTGGCCGTGTTGATGGACAATCGCAGCGAGTACGTCTTCGCGCTACTCGGCCTTTCGATGATCCGCGCGACCGCGGCTTGCGTGAACAGCCATGTCGCCGGCCATGCCCTGGCGCACGCGCTCCGGATCGTGAGTCCGCGATTCGTGCTCGTCGGCTCCGAGCACGAGAGAGCGATGCGGGACGTCGACGTCGATCCGAACCTGAAAACCCGAGCGAGACTCTGGGTACACCGCGACCGTGACGCCGAGTCGGAAGCCCCAGCCATCAACGAGGAGCTCGCCGCGACGAGCACTCGCATCGTCGACGATCCGTCGCACGCGCGGATCGACGAACCGGCGTCGTACCTCTACACCTCCGGCACGACGGGGCTACCCAAGGCCGCGAAGATCACCAATCAACGTTCGATCCTCGCGTCACTCGGGTTCGGCAAAGTGTTTCACGACGCGACCGAAGAGGACGTGATCTACGTCGCCTTGCCGCTCTATCACGGCAATGCGCAGTGGGGCGGCCTCGGCGCTTGTCTCGCGACCGGCGCGGCGCTCGCGCTGCGGCGCAAATTCTCCGCGTCGGCGTTCTTCACCGACGCCGTTCGGTTCGGCGCGACGCGCATGATGTACATCGGCGAGCTCT
>DATBBD010000241.1:0-2842 GCA_036271175.1 Polyangiaceae bacterium
AAACAGCATCCATGCGGCGCCCCGATGCACCCCGAATGCCAACCCCTTCAACCCCCCAAAACACGCTTGTTCGTTCGGATCCGAACGAACTGGTGTGTTTTAGGGGGGTGGCGGGGCCAGGGGATTGGGTGGCCTGGGGCCACCGGGTCAGCCTTGGATGAAGGGGAGGTATTTGGGCTGCCACATTTTGGTGCGGACGTAGTCGAGGGCGTTCGTCATCTTGTCGCGGGGGGCGCGGGCGACGCCGTCCTCGAAGGCTTGCGTGATGACGCGGGCGGCGACGTGCGCGGCGACCTCGCGGAGCTCGGTGACGGGCGGATAGATGAGGCCCTGTGCGAGGTGGTGCTCGGCGGTGTACTCGGTGAGCGCCATCGCGGCGGCCATGACCATCTTGTCGGTGATCTCGCGGGCCTGCGAGAGGACGGCGCCGAAGCCGAGGCCGGGGAAGATGAAGGCGTTGTTGCCTTGTCCGATTTCGTAGAGCTTGCCGCCGAAGCTCACGGGTTGAAACGGCGAGCCGGTCGCGACGATGGCGCGGCCGGCGGTCCACGCGAGGATGTCGGCGGGCTGCGCTTCGCACGAGGTCGTCGGGTTCGAAAGCGCGAACACGATCGGGCGCTCGGTGTTCTTGCCCATCGCGCGGACGATCTTCTCGGTGAAGGTGCCGGGCTGGCCGGAGAGGCCGAGGAGGCACGTCGCTTTCGTGCGCTCGACGACTTCGAGGAGTGACTTGCCCGTCTTTGCGAGCACGTCCTTCGATTTCGCGAACGGCAGCTTGTAGTCCTCCATCGGGCGGTCGTCCGAGAGGAGACCTTTCGAGTCGAGGAGGAACATGCGCTCCATCGCCTCTTTTTCGGTGAGACCGTCCGCGACCATGCCGCGCACGAGCTCCCACGCGACGCCCGCGCCGCCGGCGCCGGCACCGAAGATCACGATCCGTTGGTCGCGAAGCTTGTCGCCGCGCACCTGGCACGCAGAGAGGACGCCCGCGAGCGTGACGGCACCGGTGCCTTGGATGTCGTCGTTGAACGAAGGCAGGCGCTTGCGATACCGCTCGTGCACCGCGAAGGCGGAGTCCTTCGAGAGGTCTTCCCACTGGAGGACCGCGTCGGGGTAACGCTCGCTGACGGCGTCGACGAAGCGATCGAAGAACGCGAAGTACTCCTCGCCGCGAAGGCGCTTTTGGCGGACACCGAGATAGCGCGGGTCCTCCAGCAAATCGGCGCGCTCGGTGCCGACGTCGAGACCGACGGGGAGCGACCGCCACGGCGACATCCCGCCCGCCGTGTAGAGCGACAGCTTGCCGATGGAGATCGCGACGCCGCCGTAGCCCTGGTCGCCGATGCCGAGGATCGCCGACGAGTCGGTCGCGACGATCATGCGCACGTCGTCGTAGTGACAGTTGTGGAGCACCTCGCCCGCGCGATCGATGTTCTCGGGCGAGAGCGAGAGGCCGCGCGCCGATTGGTAGATGTTGTGGTAGTTGCGAACCGCGTCGCCGACCGTCGGCGTGTAGATGATCGGGAGCATCTCCGGCAGGTAGTGCTCGAGGAGCGCGTAGAAGAGCGTCTCGTTACGCTCCTGCATCGCGCGGAGATACGTGTACTTTGCAAGATCGTTGGGCTGCTTGATGAAGCCTGCGTACGTGCGAGAGATCTGCTCGTCCATCGACGACACGTGCGGTGGCAAGAGGCCGTCGAGCTTGAGCGCGCGGCGCTCGTCCATCGTGAACGCCGTGCCTTTGTTCGTCGGCGCGAGGCGAAGCAGCGCGTAGCCGTCGAGCGAGACGTGCATGCGGAAGACGCCGTCGTCGTCGCGCGTGGTCTCGAAGTATTTGGACAGCTTCGGCATGGCGTCTGTATAGCACCGCTCCAGCGGGCTAATGATCGGGGAGACCGAAGAACGGAAAGACGCGCGTGTCGACGAATGCCGTGAAGGCGCGCACTTTGCCGGCGTCGGCGCCGAGGACGTGGAGCGCGAACGGCAGGAAGCCGCCGTCTTCGTCGCGACGATAGACACCGAGCGCCGGCAGCCCGTTCGCTTCGACGGTGATCGAACGAAAGTCTCCCGGGGCCTGGCGTGCGAACACCATCGCGCCGAGTGATGCGCCGATCGCTTCGGGGCCGCGCATCCACATCGGCAAGGGCGGCATCGTCATCGTCGCGTCGTCGTGCAAGAGCGTGATGAGCGCATTCGCGTCCGCGCGATCCCATGCGTCGACCCAGCGCGAGACGATGAGGCGCGTCGCGTCGTCGTTCGGCGGCGCGGGCGACCACGTCTTGGCGCGCTCGTCGACCGCTTCACGCGCGCGGCGCAGCGCGCTCTCCACGGACGACGCGCTCGTCTCGAGGACGGTCGCACACTCGTCGGCGCTGAAGCCGAGGACGTCGCACGCGATGAGCGTCGCGCGCTGCTTCGGCGGCAAGAGCTGAAGCGCCGCCAAGAACGCAAAGCCGATGCTCTCGCGCGTGTCGTAGCGCGCCTCGGGATTCGCCGGCTCGCCCGCGTACACTTCGGGCGGGCACGGTCCGAGGTAGTCGTTCATGTCGCCCGGCGGAGCGTCGTCGCTGGCGTGCGTGGGAGCGTGCGCGGGCGGCCGCTCGTCCTCCACGCGTTTTTTTGCCGTGCGGTTCTTCAGACGGTCGATGCACGCGCTCGACGCCACGCGGTAAAGCCACGTGCGAAGGCTCGCGCGTCCATCGAACGTCGGCAGCCCGCGCCACGCGCGAAGGAGGCTCTCCTGAAGCAGGTCGTCGGCGTCGTCGATCGAGCCCGCCATGCGGTAGCAGTACGCGCGGAGCTCACGCCGATATGGCGCGATCATGGCGCCGAACGCGCGCTC
>DATBBD010000242.1:0-2961 GCA_036271175.1 Polyangiaceae bacterium
GCGCTCGAGGGACAAGACCGCCTGCGCACGATCGCCGGTCTGGAACGCCGCGACTCCCTGGGCGACGAGCGCCCGAGCCTGGGCGGTCTCAACGCCGACCTCGCGAGCGGCGAAGCCCACGACCGCCGAGAGTCCGAGCAACATCGCCGCGACGACGGCGAAGGTCCGTGCTCTCTCCCTGAGACTTCGATGATGAGTCATGCTGCCTCCTTGAGGCTGGCTTCGATCGACGAACACACGATTTGGAGTTCCGTAGGCTCGAGCTTGCGGCGTCCGAAACGCAGCGCATCCGCGGTGGAGATCGCGGAAACCAGCGGATCCGCGGCGGGCCCCAGGTGCTCGCGCAGAGCCTCGGCGGTCACGTCCTGTTCGGCGACCCTCCAGCGCCGGGAGAAATGCAGAACGATGAGGCGCCGGGCGGCGTCGAAAAACGCCGCGGCGCTTCCGCTCTTCGCCGCGTGGCGCAGTGCCTTGCGCAGAGACGTCTCTTCGTCACGGCGTGGCCACAGTCTCACTACTGCACTGGCAAGCAGGATGGCCAGAACCGGCACGAACCAGAGCACCAGCCGCCGGGTGTCGACGGCGAGCGCGCTCGGGGGAGGGGGTGGGAGGGTATTCGCGAGGGGTGCGTCGTTCGTGGTGATCGCGGGCAGGGCCGACAGCGGCGTCGGCGGCGAAGGCGGAGCCGCGCTCGCCGGAGGTCCTTCGACGTCGACCTGGAACGGCGCCGTCTCGACCGTCTTATAGTCTCCGGCGACGGGGTCGAACGCCGAAAACGTTACGGAGGGAACGGTCAGGGCGCCGCCGTGGAGGGGGATGAGCACCTGTTCGAACGTCTTTCTGCCGAGCCTCTTGCCGGGAGTTCGCGCGTCGATCTTCGACGTCGGGGGGTATGCCTTGAAATCCGAGGAGCTCTTTATGCCGGCGAGCTCTACTCGATCGAGATCGCCGTCTCCTTGCACGTTGACGGTCAGGGTGACCGGTTCGGAAGCGCGCAAGTTCGTCGCGGAGAGGGACGAGCGCACGTCGAAGTGACCGACTGCGCCAAAGAACGCAGCTGGCTGACCCGCGAGCGGCAGCGATCGCACCTCGAGCGATCGGGAAGCCGCCTTCAGGGTGACCGCTTCCTCACGGGCCCGACCGAGTTGGCCGAAGTCCTGAGCGAAGGATTGATTGAACGATCGGAAGATCCGCTGAATGCCGTTCGGGTCGAACGGATCGATGTTCATCATGTCCGCGAACGGATCGTCCTGCGTTGGAGCGACGGCTTCGGGCTGGGGTAGGGGGACGGCGTCGCGATAGTGAATGTCCACCGGCAGCTCGACGGACAGCGCGAGCGGGCCCGCGGTCGACGGGGTGATCGTGCCCGACCACGTCGCTACGAGCACCGGCTCTCCGTTCACGACTTCCTGCGATTGCCGCGGGTCGCGGGCGAAGTCGGACGTGAAGATCCCGTCCGATTTGAGCTGCGGAATCCCTTCCAGCGTCACACCGTCGATGGCGCGAAACTCCGCGCTCACCGTGATCGGAATGGCCTGTCCTACCCAAGCCGGCTTGTGTCCGATGTCGATGCGGAGCGACGCGTGCGACGACCTCGCGGCTCGAGCCGGGGGAGCCGCCGCTGGAACGGACGGCGAGGGCGCGGCAAATGCGGCGGGTGCTCCTGCAATTGCGAGAGCGCTGACGCTCATGGCGATGGCGGCAAATCGTCGGGGGCGCATCTTCGTTCACCAATCCTTCTGCGACGCATCGTCGGTATGAGGTTCCTTCGCGTTACCGAACCGCACCTGGCGTTCCTCGCCGCGCAGCGAGTCGAGTAGCTTTCGCGCATCGTCGGGCGAGATCCGCTCGCCGGCCGCTCCGGACTTGCTCTGGTCATCTTTCGAGGACGCGCCCGGGTTCGTGCCGTTCGGCGTCTGAGGCGGCGACTGACCCGTCTTCTGACCCGTCTTTTGGTCGTTTCCCTTTTGGTCCTTGCCGTCTTGGTTCGAGCCATTGCCTTTCTGATCTTTCGGATTCCGATTCGAGTCCTTGCCTTGCTGGCCGTTGCCTCCCTGGCTCGAATCCTTCTTGTCCTTGTCCGCGCCACCTTGATTTTTTTGCTGTTCCTTCTGTTGCTGTTGCTTCTGTTGCTCCTCGAGTTCGGCGAGCTTCTTCTTCACGAAGTCTCGATTGAACCGAGCATCCGCATCCTTCGGCGCGAGCGATAGAGCGCCGTCGTATGCCGCGATTGCGGCCTTCCAGCGTTCGATCGTTTTTGTTGGTGCGTCTTTCTGGGTCGTCGCACCGAGACGATAGCGAGCGTCCCCGAGATCGTAGAAGACGCGTTGCTGCAGCTTGGGATCGGAGAGCGACAGCGCCTGGGTCAACGCGGTCTCGGCCCGGTCGAAGCGACCGGCGCGGTACGCCGCGGCGCTTTCGTCGATCGCGAGGCGCGCATCCTTCGGATGCTTGGCGCGCTCTGTCTCGTATTGCTTCGCCGCGTCGTCGAAGTGTCCCGCGGCGTAGGCTTTCTCCGCGCTCTGCGGCGACGCGCTCGCTCGGGCCGGAACCAGCGCGATGAGCGCCAACGCGGCGGCCGCGCCGAGCGCGGGAGACCGTCCGACCCGGCGTGTCTCGGCAGACCGCGCTCGTCGTGCGCGCGACCCTGGCCTGAAACCGAGCAGCGAGTCGAGGACGAGGCCGAAGAGCGAGAGCGCGAGAGGTATTGCGAACCACTCCGCGTAGACGCGCCGGACCTGGGCGCCGTGCTCGATGCGGGCGAGCGGCGCGAGCGACTCGGTATAGAGCCGATCGAGACCGCGGCCGTCTGCGCCGAGCGACCGATAAGTGCCGTGGGTCGCCTCCGCGATCGCTCGCAAACCCGCTTCGTCGAGCCGAGATCGGACGGGAGTCCCATTTTCGTCGCGCACGAATCCGACCGTGACGCCCTGGTCGTTCGTCGCCGGGACGAGTTCGCCC
>DATBBD010000243.1:0-4420 GCA_036271175.1 Polyangiaceae bacterium
AGACCCCGGTCGACGGCGCGCCCGGGCTTGATTAGTGTTCAGGGGGTCCTCATGCGACTCCCCGCGCACCGCGTTCTTTGCACCGTCGGCACGCCGTCGACCTTGTCGGCCGTCGGCACGACGGAGACGCATCGTGCGCTCGTCGGCCGGAGCAAGTTCGCGATCGGGTTCGCGGCGTTCGACGCGGAGCTGGTCGACGTCGATGCGGCCCGAAGCACCGCGCTCGAGCCGACGTTCGTGCGCGCGCAAGGGCCGGGGCGCGGCGAACCCATTTCGATCGGCGAGATCGAGTCGGAGTGGGGGAGTCGCCTCCGCGCGAACCTCGGGATCCGTTCATACCCGGCGGATCGACTCGCGTCGCACGTCGTGACGGACATCGCCGCGCCGCTTCCCCACGACTTCGAGCGCGGCGGCCTCCGGCGCGCGGCGGGGCTCACGTTCGGCGAGATCCGCCAATCGCCGCTCAGCGATCTGTTCGGGCTCTTCGACGACGATCCGCGACTCGGTCCGAGCCTGCAGTCGCAGCTCTTCCTTTATGGTGGGCTCGGCGCGCTCGCGGCGTTGCCGCGGCCGCTCTCGGAGATCCTTCCCGAGCCGCGGTTCTTCCGCGTCGCGGCGGCGAATGCGTTCCCCGGCCTGGACAGCTACATGGCCATGTCGCTCGGCATGCAGCCGCGTCGTGAAACCGTCGCCGACAAAAAGAACGACAAGCTCGCCTACCGTCTCGCGTCGAGCTTGTCGTCGCACGGCCCCGCGCTCATCTCGACCATGCTCTCGCCGAACTTCGGCTTGAGCCGGGTGCGGCGCAATCCGGAGCTCCTCGACGAGCTGCGCGGCGCCGGTCAGCTCCGTCGCGTCCCGCAAGCGCCGCTCGTCGCGAGCGGTGCCTGCGCGAGTGCACTCGTCGCGTTCGCCGACGCCGCGTCGTCGGCGCTCTTGGATTACCCCGGGCACGTTCGCCCGGAGGTGCTGCTCTGGACCGCCGCAGACGCCGCGCTCTCGCCGGACGCGCGCGTGCTCGAAGCGTTCGGTCTCGGCGCGATGATGAGCCGCGAGAAGCTCGACGCGCTGAACGCGAGCCGCGGCGCCGACGATCAACGCGCGATCTCCGAGTGCCTCGCGCCGTTCGACGTCGACGCACAGGGTACGGTCGTCGGCAACGCCGGCTCCGGCGTCCTGGTGACGACGCTCGAGTTCGCGATCCGCAATTTTCTCGACATCACGTCGATCGTCGTCGGGTTCGGGCAAAGCGGCGAGACCGGCGGCAAGGCCCACTTCGCGGGCGTCGGTTTCGGCGGTGAGAACGCGACGATCGTCGCGCTGCAAATGGCCTTCGAGGGCCACGGCTACGGCGTCGGCGACTTCGAGCATCTCGTCGCGCACGCGACGGGAACGCGCACCAATTCGCGCACCGATCTCGCTGCGACGTACGCGGCGCGGCTCGCGGCCGCCGAGCTCCAGCGCCACACCGCGCGCTTGCCGGAAATGACCGTCGGCGCGCCGAAAGCCATCGGCGACGGCCACTCGATGGGCGAAACCGGGCTCAAGGCGGCGAGCGAAGCGATCCACTACTTGCTGGGCGAAGTCACGGTCGGCGTGCCCACGCTCCGTCATCTCGACGACGAGCTCGGCGAACCCGCCGCGCACTTTCGCCTCGCCGCGAACCCCATCATGGGGCGCGAAGACGGTGGGGTGCTCGTGCCCACTCAAGGGTTCGGCGGTTACAACGGCGCGCTCGCTCTCCGCGCCGCGAACCTCGACGCGCTTCGCCGCTACGACATCGCGCCGGAGCTCCTCGACGCCTACGCCGAGCGCTGGCGCGAGGTGCGTCACGCCCGCATCGAACGCGAAGCGCGTCTCCGTCGCACCCGCGGCTTCGTCCGACAATTGGCCGAGACCCACCGCTGGCCTGGCGTCTAAACTTCGAGCACGCGGTCTTTGCTATCGCCTCGAAGCTGACGTCAGGTGAGACGGTTCTGACGCGGAGGGGATGCTCGTGGCGTTTGACCCGACTCGGGGGGGACCGTAAGGTTGTCGTGCGGGTCGGTGGGTTGGAAAATCATGGTGAGGAAATTTCGCTCGTTTGCGAGCGTTGTTGGGATTGGTTCGATTGCGGCCGTTGCGTGCGTCGGCGGCGGGCGTTCGAGCTTGGACGGCGCGGGCGCGTGTGAATCGCCGGGAGCGCGGGACGCCGGGTGCAGCACCAAAGCGCGCGGCGGATCCGGGCCGATGAGCGGCCCCGGCGGGTTCGGCGGATCTTCGGGGTCCACGCCGTTTCCGACCGGCGGATTCGGCGGATCTTCGGGGTCCACGCCGTTTCCGACGGGTGGGTTCGCGGGCGGCGGCGGATTCGCGGGCGGCGGCGGGTTCGGCGGCGATGGCGGGTTCGCCGGCAACAGCGGCGCGGCGGGCAACGGTGGGTCTGCGGGCAGCGGCGGTACGGAGTTCGACGCGGGCTCGTCGTGCGACTTCTTCTCCGACGGGCCGGATCCCGTCGGCATCCAGCTCTCGTTTCTCGTGGACCGCTCGCTCGCGATGGGGTGCCCGATAGGTTCGTCGGGAGTGACTCCGCTCGGCGCGGTGACCGACGCGATCGCCGCGATCGCCGCGGCTCCGCAGTATCCGTACCTCAGCGTCGCGCTCACGTTTTTTGGACGCGACGACGGCGACGGCGGGTCGACGTGCGACGGCACTCGATACGAGACGCCAGACGTGGATTTCTCGTCCACGCCGGAAGAAGTCACTGCCTTGCGCGCCGCGATCGCGGCGCACCCTGCCGCGGGCGAGGCGCCGCTCTTACCGGCGCTCGAGGGCGCGCTGTTTCACGCCCTCCATCCGTTCCCGAACCAACAGCGCGCCGTTGTGGTCTTTACCGGAACCGAGCCCGAAGTCTGCTCCGATCAGTCCGATCTCGTGGCCTCCGCGGCCATCGGTCTCGACAACGACGTGGAGACCGAGGTATTCGCAATTCCGACGCCGGGCGGTCCGGGTTGCACGGCGGACGCCGACGCTGGCGCCAACGTGGACTTCGGCGAGATCGCGACGGCCGGCGGCTCCACGATATCGACGACACTCGACCCCGCGGCGGATCTCGAGCCCCGCGTCGAAGCCGCGATCCAGTCCGTCGTGAACCACTTCGAGCCGGACATTCCGTGTTCGTTGGTGTTGCCCGTGTCGCCTGCAGGCACTTTCGTCGATCCTTCGCGGGTGAACGTCTTTGCCTGGGACGTGAATCATACGAGCTACATCGTCGACCGCGTCGGTCCGAGCGGTTGCGGCGCAGCGAACCCCGGTTGGTTCTACGACAATCCGGCCAATCCCACGTCCATCGAGCTCTGCCAGACCACGTGCGCGGCAGTGAAAGCGAGCTTCATCGACGTCTCGGTCGTCTTCAATTGCGCCACGGTTTACGCGGACGAGTAACGTCGCCGCGGAGCGAGCTCAGTGCACCGAGTGACGGCGCCGAAGCGCCGTCCTCGCCGCGTGTTCGGCGGTTACTCCGCGCAGCAGCCGCTCGACGCCGCTTGGCCGAGGCACTCGTTCTGCATCTCGCCGAGGATCTGCGTCGCGATGATGTTCTGCCCGGCCTGGCTCGGGTGAACGTCGTCGCCGGCGAAGTTCGCGGTGTTGCCGTCTCCGCCGGCGTTCTTGAACGGCGTCCGGAGATCGACGAAGTGACAATTCAGTTTGCCGCCCGTCGTGGTGATCGCCGAGTCACACAGCGATTTCGCGAGCGGGTAGGCATAGTCGAGGAGCTCGTTCGGGTTCGAACCGCCGAGGCCGCCGCCGGGCAGATGCGGGTAGAAGTAGTAGATGACGTCCTTGACGCCCGAGTTCGCGGCGTGGGTCATCAACGTCGTCGCCGCGGTGAGCGCCTTCGAGACGATGCCCTGACAGACCGGGTCCTTCGAATTGTTCGTTTCGTCGACGCAGCTCGAGCCGAGGAACGGAATCGTCGTCGCGTCTTGAAGGAGAAAGTCGTTGCCGCCTCCGGTCATGATCACGAGCTTCACGTCGGGGTCGTCTTGCAGCACGCCCTTGGTGACCGGGCTCGTCGTGGGTGGCGCATCGCCGGAAGCGCCGAGCACGTCGAGGCTCGCTTTCGTCGTGTCGTCGAACTCGAGCGGAATGAACCCCGGCGGGTTCGACGTGTTGAAGAGCCCGCCCGTCGCCATCGAGATCCCGGCGACGGCGTAGTTTCGCCAGCCGACCGCAGCGGCGAGCTTGGGGACGAGCGCATCCTTCTGCAGCTGCGGAGATCCGAAGCCCGTGATGTACGAATCGCCGACGAGGACGATCTGACTCGCCTTGGTGATGCACGCTGGAAGGCTCGCGCCACTCGTGCCGCCCGAGCACGTCGTTCCGCCGGAAGCCGTCGTGCCGCCCGACCCCGTCGTTCCACCAGAAGCGGTCGTTCCCC
>DATBBD010000244.1:0-6107 GCA_036271175.1 Polyangiaceae bacterium
AGCGTGACACCCAGGACGACCAGGAGCATCCCGAGCCACATGCGCGTCGTGATCGTCTCCGCGAACACCGTGCGGCTCGCGATGGGGACGAGGACGTAGACGAGGGCGATGAACGGCGCCGCGATGGAAAGGGGCACGCGGCGGAGCACGACCAGCCAGGTGAGCACGCTGAGCCCGTACGCGGCGAGACCGATGACGAACCAGGCGTTCGTCAGGAGCGACAGCGGATTCGATGGCGTCGCGCCGCTCAGGGCGGCTTTCCGGAGAAGGAGCTGCGCGCTCCCGTTGAGTAGAACCGTCACCACGGCGAACGACGCCGAGACGGCGTTCAAGGAATGAGCTCCAGGAGCTTCAAGACGCCGAGCTTTACCGCCGAGCGATGGTGCGACGCGTCCGTCCTCGCGAGCACGCGCTCGCGATTCTTCAGATACCAGTCGTACGATTCGGCGATCATCTCGGCGTTGGAGTAGCGCGGCGACCAACCGAGCACGCGCTTCGTCTCGGAGACGTCGAAGAACATCTCTCGACCGTACATCAGCGTGTGGTACTCGCCGAGCGGCGAGACGCCGAGCTTGCTGGTGAACGCCATGGCGCGCGCGGTCGCATCGAAGGGCAGGCTCCGCACGCGGCTCTTCGTCCGCGCGTGCGCGACGAGGCCTTCGAGGAGCTGGCGCATGGTGCCGAAGCGGTCAGCTCCCGCGAGAAACGTCGCGGGGCCCGGTAGATCCGCGGCGCGCAAACACACGTCGACGAGGTCGTCGGCGTGTACGAATTGAAACCGGTTGTCGCCGGACCCGAGCGTGTACACCGGGCGCCCGCGCCGCACCCACTCGAAGAGGATCTGGAAAATGCCGAGCCGTCCGTGTCCGAGGATCGTGCGGGGGCGGACGATCGAGACGTCGAGGCCGCGTTCCACGAACTCGCGGACGGCATTCTCCCCCTCGAGCTTCGCGGCGCCGTACGACTCCCGCGTGTGCGGCACTGTCTCGAGGGTGACGGGGTTCTTTTCGGGGATGCCGTAGATCGCGCTCGAAGAAACGGCGATGACTTTCCGGACCTTCGCCCGCAACGACTCGTCGAGCATCAGGTGCGTGCCCTCGACGTTGACCGACCAGAACAGCTTCGCGTCCTTCGCGAGCGGCACCTGAGCGACGTTGTGATGCACGACGGTGACGCCGTCGAGCGCGCGCCGGAGCGCGTCGCGGTCGCAAATGTCGCCTTCCACGAACTCGACGTCATTCGGGCGATCTTCGTTGTCGACGATGTCGAGCACGCGGACCCGGGCGCCGC
The DNA here is from genome assembly GCA_036271175.1 of Polyangiaceae bacterium. Lineage (GTDB taxonomy): Bacteria > Myxococcota_A > Polyangia > Polyangiales > Polyangiaceae > DASZVB01. Next base: position 1,291 of record DATBBD010000244.1, read on the forward strand.
GCTCACGAAGTTTCGCTACGACGGTTTCGCCGAGGTAGCCGGAGCCGCCGGTGACGAGGGTGATCCCGTCGGTGCTCATCAAATATCGACGCCCATGCCGCGGCACCACTCGATGGAGCGACGCATGCCTTCTTCGAGGTCGATCTCCGGCTCGTAGCAGAGCTCGCGGCGCGCCTTGTCGATCGACACCGCGATCGATTCGCCGAGCTCGCCGAGCACGTGGATCTCCTGATTGTAAAGGCCGGTCATCTGCAGGAGTGAATCGGACAGCCGCGCGACGTCGCCCATGAGTCGCGGCAAATACCGCGGCCGGATCGACACCTTGAGGAGTTTGCCCACCGTCTCGAGGATCTCGATGAACGAGTACGGTCGCCGATCGGTGATCCAGTACGTTTGCCCGGCGGCCGCGGGGACGTTCCGCGCGAGCAAGAGGCCCTGCACGGTGTTGTCGACGTAGCTCATGCTCCGGAGGTTGTCGCCCTTGCCGACGACCGGAGGGTGCCCGTCCTTGATCATCTTGAAGAACGTCGTTTGGCGGAGCGGCTGATTCGGGCCGTAGAACCAGCAGGGGCGCAGGATGACGCCCTCGATTCTTCCCGCGCGATGCGAGTCGTTCACGAGCCACTCGCTCTGTAGCTTGCTGAGCCCGTAGTTGAGGTACGGCCGCGGGGGATCGTCCTCCATCATGAGCTGAGTCGGCGACGCGTTGAGACCGGCGGGCGAATTCGAGCTCACGAATACGAAGCGCCGGACCTTCGCCTTGATCGCGACGTCGAGCAGGTTCCGCGTCGCATCCACGTTGATCGTGTAAAGATCTTTGATGCGCTTGGCGTGAATGACGCCTGCGCAATGAAAGACGGTGTCGATCCCGTCGCAGATGCCGTCGGGAAGGCGGCGGTCGCGCAGATCGGCCGTGACGACCTCGACGTTGCCGGTCTTCGTGAGCGAGCGTGCGTCGGAGCCCGGCAAGGAAACGATACGGACCCGCTCCGGGGTCTGTTCGACGGGGCCGAACCGGCCGCTCGAGGTCAACGCCTCGACCAGACTCGAGCCGAGCCAGCCCGGTGCACCCGTCACCAAAACGCGAGCGTTAGACATAGGAGGCGGCATGGCTAACCCGCCCGCGCAAGGGTCTCAAGGGCCGTTCCCACGCGGGCCGGCGGTACGCACGTCCCCCACCCGCCGCGTCGTTCCCTCGCGGTCGAGCTGCTCGATCAACGGAATGGCCTGTTTTCTCGAGACACCGCTCAGATCCTTCAGCGCCTGAAGTGTCAGGGTTCCGTTCGCGCGGAAGTATTCGCCCACTTTTCGCCGGAGCTCGTCCAGCGCGCGCTCCGAAAACCAGAGCCCGGAAAGTCCGCGAGCGACCCCGTCTCGACCGAGCCGCGCGAGGGTCGTCCGGACGGTCTCGACGGACAGGCCGCTTCGCAGGACCAGGTCTTTTTCTTCGGCGCCCTCGAGTCGCGCGGCGTCGAGCACCCCGAGGACGACCTCCGATTGCGCGGCGCCGTCGGTTTCGCGCTTGGTCGCGACGTCGGGCGTGCAGACGAGCCCGCCTGCGACGAGGATCAATCGCCCGCTCGCGAGGAGGCGCTCGAGGGCGAGCTCGCTCGCGTCGCGGCTCGATCGTTCGCGGAGCTTCGCGCGGATGGTCTCGCTCGAAATGCCGAACTCGTGCGGCGCGTCTCGATGATGGACCGTCGCGACGTCGATCGCGTCGGTCTCGAGGCGCTCGAGCGCCGCCTCCGTGGTGAAGGCGCGGCCGCCGGCGATCGACACCAAAGTGCCGGCTCGGGCGAGCGCGGCGAAGGGCTCCGTGAGCGACCCGGGTTCGACGCCGAGGCGTCGCTCGACTTCCCCCGGTTCGAGCGGGCGCGGCGCCGCGAGCTCGAGCATGCCGCGCGCCGCCCGCTCGATGTCGCCGGCTTCCGCGAACGCGAGCATCGTCGCGCGCGCGGTTCGCGCCGCTTTGTCGCGTCTCGGCGGCAGGGGCGGGGGCGCCGAGTCGAGCACGCGGCCGCCACCGAGCACCGCGCCCCGCTCGCGCTTCGCCGCGAAGCCACGGAGCACGAAGCCGAGACCGCCGCTGCACGCCACGGGCGTCTCCAGGGTGAGGTGCGCGACCGTGTCGCCGAGTCGAACGACGCGCGCCGACGCCCGCGTCGTACCGAGGTGGACCACCACCGGGTCGCCGTCGTCCACCGTCTCCTTCGGTAAAATCCGGAGCGCGACGTCGAGGCGCGAGCTCACCGAGAGACCCGGATCGGCGGTGAGCACGTCGCCCCGTGACACGGCGGTCTTGTCGAGCTTGCTCAAGTTGACCGCGACGCGCGTCGGCGCGATCGCGAACGGCTCCGCGCGTCCGTGGATCTCGAGCGCACGACACGCCGACTCACGGACGCCCGCCGGGCCGACGACGTACACCGGGCGATCCACCTCGAGACGCCCGCGGGCGAGCGTGCCGGTCACGACGGTTCCGGCGCCACGGATCGAAAACACGCGATCCACCGCGAGAAAGATCGAGTGCGTCGAGGGCGGCAGCGGGAGCCCGTGTGCGACTCGCGCGAGCTCGCGACGGAGTTCGTCGATGCCCGCGCCGGTCGTCGATGACGTTGCGATGACGGAAATCGGTTCGAGCCCGACCTCGGCGCACAGCTCGCGCGCGTCGGCTTCGGCGAGAGCGCACATTTCTGCGTCGACGAGGTCCGTCTTCGTCAACGCGACGACGACACGGTCGATCCCGAGGAGTCGCGTCACGTGGAGGTGTTCGCGGGTCTGCGGCATGACGCCGTCGTCGGCGGCCACGACGAGCACGACGGCGTCGACCCCCGACGCGCCGGCGATCATCGCGTGGACGAGACGTCGATGACCCGGGACGTCGATGAAACTGATCGCGTCGTCTGGCAACTCGGCGAACCCGAGCTCGATGCTGATGCCGCGTCGTTTCTCTTCCGGTAAGCGGTCGGTGTCGGTCCCGGTGAGGGCGCGCACGAGCGCTGTCTTGCCGTGATCGACGTGGCCCGCCGTGGCGAACACGGCGCGACGGATGCCGAGGCGCGTCACGCTCGGGCACGCTACCACGCGAGCTCCTCACGTCGGCGAGGTGCGATAGGGGTGCCGCTCGATGCTTTCACAACTGTACGAACGCTGCGCGGACAGTTCGCCGAGGTAACGCACACCGGCACAGGTCGTGAGGGCCGGTCTCCATCGCTGTTTCCGGCTTGAAACGAGGGCGCGACGGTGTCCGCCACAGGTGTACGCCCTCGACGGCACGACCATTGCTCTACCAATGAACATGCTGCACACGTCCACTCCGTCGCGTCCGCACAACGGACCCGCGGAGGCGAAGATCGTCGATGCGCCGGTAGATCCCGGCGCCGCGGCTTCGACAGGATTGCGGCTTGCGTCGACGGGAACGTGCCCTCGTAACCCGAGGGCTCGCATCCTGGGCTGAGAGCATTCGGCTACCTCCGATGTTCTCCTCGCCCCGTCACTCGACCCGCTGATTCGAAGTCCCGCAGGCGCGGCCCGGCCCCCGCGCTTCTCGAATCGGGCGCCTCTCCGCGAGCGAACGCTTTACGCATGGCGTCGTCGGAGATAATCGTTTGGGGTTCCGTCGATCCCCGAACCGTCCATGCGCACCACCGGCAGTCCCGCGATGTGGGCGATCTTCGCGGCGCTCGTGCTCGCGATGCTGGCGGCCGATCTCGGCGTTTTTCGAAAAACCGCGCGGGAAATGACCCTCCGCGAGGCGCTCTTCCGGAGCGCCGGCTGGATCGGCCTCGCGGCGCTCTTCAACGCGGGCATCTACGTCGCGTGCGGCACCCAGGGCGGCCTCGAATTCACCGCGGGCTACCTCCTCGAGGAGGCGCTTTCGGTCGACAACCTCTTCGTCTTCGTCCTCATTTTTTCGGCGTTCGGCGTCGCCCAAAAGGAGCAACACCGGGTGCTCTTCTGGGGGATCATCGGCGCTGTTTTTTTGAGGGGCGTGTTCATCGGGCTCGGGACGGCGCTGGTGCAGCGCTTCGCATGGGTGATGGACGTGTTCGGCGCGATCCTGGTCTTCACCGCGTACAAGCTCCTCCGCGGCGGCGACGACGACGGCCAATTCGACCCCGATCGCAACGTCGCGTTCCGATTCTTCCGTCGCGTCGTCCCGTCGGTGCCGGAGTTTCACGGAAGCCGCTTCTTCGTGAAGCAAGGGGCGCGGACGTTCGCGACTCCGCTCTTCGCGGTGCTCGTCCTCGTCGAAACTTCCGACGTGCTCTTCGCGCTCGACTCGATCCCCGCAGTGTTCGGCGTCTCGAAAGATCCGTTCATCGTCTACACGTCGAACATCTTCGCGATCCTCGGCCTCCGCTCGCTCTACTTCTTACTCGCCGGCGTGATGCACCGCTTCGCGTACCTGAAGGTCGGCCTCGCCGTCATCCTCGCCTTCGTCGGCGGGAAGATGATCGCGCAGCACTGGTTCCACCTCCACACCGCGATCTCCCTCGGCATCATCGCGCTCGTCCTGGCGATCACCGTCGTGTGCTCGCTCCTCTGGCCGCCGAAAGAGATCGAGCAAGCCTAGAGAAGGGGTCGATGCGATCCGCAGGGACGAAGCATCGAGGATGGTCGCCTGCCGGCCGCAACCGGACGCGTCCGGGGTCTTTCCATCCTGACGAGGCGTGGTGACACCGGCGGGCCTCAGCTGGCGGCGTTACGAAGGAGCGCGCGCGCGATCACGATTTGCTGGATCTGCGTCGTGCCTTCGTAGAGACGGAAGAGGCGGACGTCGCGGTAGAAGCGCTCGATGCCGTAGTCGGCGACGTACC
>DATBBD010000245.1:0-9270 GCA_036271175.1 Polyangiaceae bacterium
CGTTTCCCTGCGCAATGGGCCCTGGAACCCAGTCCTGGTGGGACGATCGCAGCGCCCCTGCGGGCTCCGGCGCCGTCGGGCTAGAATCCGCCGCCACGCGCCCGTAGCTCAGCTGGATAGAGCGTCGGTCTACGGAACCGAAAGTCGGAAGTTCGAATCTTCCCGGGCGCGCTGCTGCGATGGGCATGGCCCATCGCCAGCGACCGGGAAGATTCCGTCATCCAGGTAGTCGGCGTCGGCAGCCTCGGCCTCCGTTCCCGGGCGCGCTGCTGCGATGGGAATGGCCCATCGCCAGCGACCGGGAAGATTCCGTCATCCAGGTAGTCGGCGTCGCCGAGCGATGCCTCGGTTCGCGGGCGCGCCTCAGTCGGGAAGCCCACCGTTTATCGGGTTTTTTCGTTGCGGGTGGGGGCGAAGCTTGGCCGCGAATCATTCGGCGACGGGGTGCGGCGGGCTTCCGCAGCTCCAGCGTGACACGGCAGGCCTTCGTAACGTGCGAGCGTCGCGATCGTTGGAGTGAGCGCTGCGAGCGCGGTCGCGTCGAGCTCGCCGAGCATCGTGGTGCGCAGCATGTCCCGCGCGGTGATGCCGGACACCGCACGCGCGGCTCCATTGGTCGGCAGCACCGCCGTAATGCCGATGGCCGCGCGCGACGCGGTGGCCCGTGGAACGACCGCTGGGGGACCGCCGCGAAGGGCATCGGTGTTCTGCGAAACCTGTGGAGAAACTGGCGCATGGGCGCCGTTCGGTCCGCTGGCGCGAAGCAGTCCGGGCAGCGGTCCGCGCAATTTTTGCGATGTAGGTATGCCAATCGGACAGGGGCGCCCTGCGGGAGGGCGCGGGGCGCGCGACATGGCGAGGTTTGCAGCGGCTGGAGCGGTGTTCCGTGATGCTGGCACGAGCCCTGCTAAGAGCCTTCCGCTAGCTGCAGGGTAACTTTGGAGCTTTTCTTCGCTTGATTAGGATGACGGTCCGCCGACCAGCTGCCGTCGCTTAGCTTAGAGACTTAGCCCTTTCCTTGGTTTTCTAGCTTCTTATTGGCTTCGAGGTCGTAGATGACCCGCAAGCGTTCCGGCGCTGAGCGGGTCGTCTCATTTTTGGCTTCGGCTTCGTGAATAAACGCGAGGGGCGGCCCGGTCATTCCTGGGTTTTCGATGGGATTCCCCCGACGACCGAGGCGCATCCGGGGCCGGCTGTGAAGACGGCGTCGGTGGGCGCTTCCGCATGGCAGCGCGCGCAGAGAGGCAATGCGCCTCGCGTGATGGTCCTTCCGTCGGCGGTTGCCACGACGAAGCTCCACTCACCGGACGCGGTCTTGGTCATCGCGTAGACAGGCCCCGGCGCGCCGGTGCCGGCGTCGCGATGAGACGCCGCGACGACGAAGCCCGGCCGCAGGCTCTGCCCGCGCACCAGAGCGCGATACTCGGCGAGCTCTTCGCTCGGCACCCGAATATCGACCACGAAGCCCACGCCGTGTCCGCGCGACGGGAACGGCGGTCGAACCTCGGGCCAGGTCGCAACGTCGCCGGCCCGCTCCCAGCGCGCGTGAACCGCCGTCTTCGGCGCCGACGCTGACGCTGACGGGGGAGGCGACGGTGCAGGAGTCGGAGCTGCGCCGCACGCGACGACGAAGAGGGCGACGACCCACGTGCCGAACGGGCCGACGGCGCGAAGGCAAACCGTCGATATCGCCGAACCGAGCGTCGCAAGGCTCACCGTTGCAAGTCGCGCTCGAGGAGAGCGCCGGATATCTCGACACGCGCGCCGCACGGGGCCATGGTACCGAGAAGAGATGCGGGGCACTCGATTCCTGCTCGGTTTGTCGCTGATCGCCTGCTCCCATCGGCCGGCTTCTTCTGTAGCCGTGAGCCCGCAGGCGACGGCAATGGCGGCTCAATCAACGCCTACGGGAGTGAGCGTGCCCCAAACCCCAGCGGCGACCCCCGCGGGTGCGGGGACGGCGACGCCTCCAGTGATCGCGGCGCAAGCGACGGCGGATCCCGTCGCGGCGACGTCCGATTCGGATGCGCCACGCGGTTGGCTCGGCGTCGAATTGGAGGCCCTCGGCACCGGTGAAGCGGGCGTGGGCGTCGCGCACGTCGTGCCGCACTCGCCGGCAGAAGCGGCGGGCCTCGCCCCAGGAGACGTCATCGTCCGGCTCGACAACGACGCGGTCTCGACACCGAGCGACGTCGTGGCAGCCGTGTCCGCGCGGCACGCCGGCGTGAAGGTCGCGGTGATGCTGAAGCGCGCCGGCGCCGACCGCCTCATCGCGGTGACCCTCGGTGTGTTCCCCGAAGAGACGGCGCTGATGCGACTGAACTTCGTCGATCGGCCGGCACCGCCGTTCGAGGCGCTCGAGACGGCAAAGGGAAACCTGACGCCGACGCTTGCGTCGCTCCGCGGCCAGGTCGTCGTCGTGGAGTTCTGGGCGTCGTGGTGCGTCGCGTGCCGCGCGATGATCCCGCACATGAACGAGTGGCACGAGAAATACGCCGCGCGCGGGCTCCGCATCATCGGGATCACGAACGACCCGGTCGCGCGCGCCGCGACGGCGGCGTCGGATCTGGGAATGGAATACGCGGTGGCGTCCGACGAGACGGGGAAGACATCGAGCGCGTATCAGGCGCACGCGATTCCGCTGGTGTTCGTCATCGATCGCGCCGGCACCGTGCGCGACGTGATGATCGGTTACGACGCGGACCGGTTTCCCAGCATGGACGATCTGCTCCGCCGTTTGCTCGCGCAAAGCTGAGCCGCAACAAGTCGGGAGATTCGTGAAAGACGAAGAGCTACGCGCGCTCGCGGATCGGACGCTCCAAGGGGGCGCGCCGAAATATCACGAGAAAAACCAGGCCGAACACAAGCTGTTCGCTCGCGAGCGCATCCGGCGCCTGCTCGACGCCGAGTCGTTCGTCGAAGACGGCCTGTTCGCGAACGCGATGAGCGGCGATTTGCCGGCGGACGGCGTCGTCACCGGCGTTGGCACGCTCGACGGACGAGTCGTCGCGGTGATGGCGAACGACTCGACCATCAAGGCCGGTTCGTGGGGAGCGCGCACCGTCGAGAAGATCCTGCGCGTGCAGGAGACGGCGCAGAGCCTCGCGTGTCCGCTGTTTTATCTCGTCGACTCTGCCGGCGCGCGCATCACCGATCAAGTGGACATGTTCCCGGGTCGTCGTGGCGCCGGACGCATCTTCTACAACCAAGTGACGCTCAGCGGGCGCGTGCCGCAGATCTGTCTCTTGTTCGGTCCGTCCGCGGCGGGCGGCGCGTACATTCCCGCGTTCTGCGACGTCGTCATCATGGTCGACGGCAACGCGAGCATGTACCTCGGCTCGCCGCGCATGGCGGAAATGGTGATCGGAGAAAAGGTCACCCTCGAAGAAATGGGCGGCGCGAAGATGCACACCAGCGTCTCGGGCTGCGGCGACGTGCTCGTCAAATCCGAAGACGAGGCGATCGCTTGGGCGAAGCGGCACTTCTCGTACATGCCGCAAAACCACGAACAGCGCGTGCGCACCGCACCGCCGCGTCCGCCGAAGCCGGAACAAAGGCCGCTCGAACAAATCATCCTTCCGGACGAGAACAAGTCGTTCGACATGCGCGAAGTCATCGACCACGTCGCCGACGAAGGCACGTTTTTCGAGCTGAAACCGCGGTTCGCCAAGGAAATCATCACGGCGTTCGTCCGGATCGAGGGGCACGCGGTCGGCGTGGTCGCCAATCAACCGAAGCATCTCGGGGGCGTGCTCTTCGTCGACAGCGCCGACAAGGCGGCGCGATTCATTTCACTGTGCGACGCGTTCAACATCCCCTTGCTGTATCTCGCGGACGTGCCCGGGTTCATGATCGGCACGAAGGTCGAACGGCAGGGGATCATCCGCGCGGGCGCGAAGATGATCGCCGCGGTGAGCGAAGCGACGGTGCCGAAAGTGAGCGTCATCGTCCGCAAGGCATACGGCGCAGGCCTCTACGCGATGTGCGGACCGGGGTTCGAGCCGGACGCTTGCATCGCGCTGCCGACCGCGTCGATCGCCGTGATGGGTCCGCAGGCGGCGGTGAACGCGGTCTACTACAACAAGATCAACGCCGTTCCGGAGGGCGCCGAGCGCACGGCGCTCGTGGAAAAACTTCGCGACGAGTATCGGAAAGACGTGGATCTCGTGAAGCTCGCGAGCGAGCTCGTGGTCGACGCGGTGATTCCGTTCGAACGGCTTCGCGCGGAAGTCGCAGCGCGGTTCGCGCGCTATCGCGACAAGGTCGAGCCACGGCCGCCGAAGAAGCATCTCGTGCCGCCGATGTGAGCATGACGAACGGGCGATTCATTTCGTGGCTCGCCGCGTTCGGGCTCGCGTGCGCCGCGAGCGACGCCGCCGCGGAGGTCGGCGTCCATGCGCTCGCGATGGCGCTGCAAGGCCGAACCCCGACGAAACCGGCGCCCTATGGGCTCCTCGGCGGCACCGGCGATCTCGCAGCCATCGTCGAGACGCCGGGCATCGACGAGGCGAAATCGGCGGGGCTACCGGCGCTCGGCGGACACTTCAGCGTCGTGCGCGCGCCGCTCGCCGACCTCGACGCGCTCGCGCTGTCGCACCCGGATTGGAAGGTCACGTGGTCGCCGCCGCTGAAGCCACTCCTCGATCGCGCAGGCGCTTGGATCAACGCGCCGGCATATCGCAACGACACCGGGCTCACCGGCAAGAACGTCATCGTCGGCGTCATCGACACCGGCGCCGACGTCACGCACCCCGACTTGCAGAACGCCGACGGCACGACGCGCATCGCGTACCTCGTCGATTTTTCCCAATCCGCGCGCGGCACGGTGCCCGGCGCCGAAGCGCGTTGCACTTCCGCGCACCTGAGCTGCGCGGTGTACACCGGTGCCGAAATCGATCAGCTCGTTCAGTCGCACCTGACGAGCCGGATTTCCCCCGACGTCGTCGGTCACGGCACGCACGTGACGTCGCTCGCGGCCGGCAACGGTGGCGCCGGGAAGAAATACGTCGGCATGGCGCCCGAAGCGTCGATCATCGTCGTCCGTGCGCTCGACGCGTCCAATCAGATCGTCGACGCGAATCTCGTCTCGGGTGCCGACCTTATTTTTTGGCTGGCCGAACAAGAAGGGGCGAAGGTCGGCAAAGAGCGGCTGCCCGCGGTCGTCAACTTGAGTCTCGGAAGCGACTTCGGACCGCACGACGGCTCGACGGCGCTCGAGCGCGATCTCGCGTCGATGGTCGGCCCCGATCACCCAGGCCGCGCGATCGTCGTCGCGGCGGGCAACAGCGCCGTCACCTACGACGCGGGCGTCATCGCGAAGAACACGCCGTATCAGTCACCGCTCGGGATTCATACCGAGGTGAACGTCCAGGGACGCACGAGCGTCTCCGTCCCCATGCCGTCGCGCCCCCCGACGGCGAATGCGACCCAGCTCAACGGTGCGCTCGAGGTGTGGCTCTCGTTTCGTCCAACCGACAACCTGAGCATCGGGCTCGATCGCAACGAGGGAACGTGGGTCCTTCCCGTGCCGCCCGGCTCCGCGCAAGGCTCCCCCAATAATGATCCGTTGACCGAGACGATCATCAACGGAGTCGGCACCGAGCTGTCAGCGGCGTCGAGCGACGCGGATGGCGGCACGCCGCCGGTCGATACCGAAGCTGCAGCGGTGATCATTCAAGGCACGTGGTCGGCCTCCGAGGTGTTTCGGATCCGCCTCGAAGGGCACGGCACGGCGAATCTCTGGCTTCAAGGCGCCGGCGATCTGGATCCCGAAAGCGGAGGCGGCGCGTTCTTCCCCGCGGCGACCGCGCAGGGCACGATCAGCATTCCCGCGGCCAACGCGAGCCTCATCGCCGCGGGCGCGACCGTGAACCGCGTCGGCTGGACCGACCTGGACGGCGATCCGATCTCGGTGTCGATCTTCGGCGCGCCGGACTCGCTCGGGTTCTTCAGCTCGGCGGGCCCGACGGCAGATCTGCGGATCAAACCGGACATCGTGGCGCCCGGCGCGTTCGTCGTCGGCGCGATGAGCCGCGATGCGAACCCGTCGCGGAGCCCGGTGAGTATTTTCGCGCAGGGCGGCGGCTTTTGCAGCCCGCCGCGCACCACGAGGTCGCCCACCTCCGATTGCGCCCTCGTCGACGCGACGCACGCCATCGCGGTCGGCACGTCGATGTCGTCGCCGATCACCGCGGGAGCCATCGCGCTGCTCCTCGCGAACGATCCGACGCTCACCGAAGATCGCATCCTGACGTTGCTCCAGGCCGGCGCGCGACACCCGACCGGCGCGGTGCCGTTCAACGAGCAAGTGCAGCTCGGCGCGGGGGTCGTCGATCTCGAGGGATCGCTCGACGTCGCGCGGGCCCTCGCCAACCCGGTTTCGCGAGAGCCCGTGGCGTCGAAGAGCTGGCTCACGTTCGGACAGTCGTACGCCCATCCGGATCCGACGTGGGCCGTCCCGGCGTTGCTACAGCTCCGCGATCAGAACGCGCGCGCCGCCGACGGGTTCGACCCAGCGCTGCTCCACGTCGCCGTGGACGGCGGCGTCGTCGCGCGAAAGCTCGCGAAAATGGCGCCGGGGTTGTACGGCTTCGCCGTCGCCGCGAGCAACGGCTCGGGCGGCGCGAACCTCGCCGTGAAGGTCACCTACGGCGCCGCCGTGCTCGCGAGCGCGGCGCTTCCGATCGGCGTCGACGTGAACGTCGTGCGCGAAGGATTCTCGGCGCAAGGCGGCACTTGTGCCACCGGCGCGCCGCGTTCGGAGAGCGACGCCGGGTTCGTGATCGTCGGCGCGCTCGGGTTTACTGCTTGGCGACGTAGACGGAGTAAGCGTGCGGTTCGAAGGGCTCGAAGTCCGGGTCGAATGGATAGCTCGGCCCGAGCCCGCCCAGGTTCGTCCCGACGATGAGCACGCCGGCCGCGCCGGAGAGATCTTCCACGGTTCGCTCGACGTGAGTGCCACGTTCGAGGAACGGCACGTCGACGGTGCGAAGCGCGCGCCCGTCCGGAGCGACCAACACGACGGCCCAGGCGAACGCGACCGGCGGTTCCCAGTCGAACGACAACGCGAGCGTCGACTTCGCCGGCGGCGTGTCCATCGACACCCAGAGGTACGTCGCGCCCAGTGGAAATACGGGCCGCGCCGGCGCGAGGTTTCGCGGTAACGACGAAAACGGGACGCTCCACTCGAAGCGCACGCGCCCGAAGTCGCCGGTGAAGGCGAGATCGGGAAACGTCCCCTCGGCGTCGCGTGTGCCCATGAACGCGCGCGCCACCGCGAACCGGCAGAGCTCTCGCGCGAAGTCGGTCGACGTCGCGCCGAACGTCGTCCGGAGGACGTCGAGGGTATCCGGTTCGTTCACCCAGCGCTCCGCGAGCGGACTCCGAGCGCGACCCGACAGCTCGAACGTCGCGAGCGGCAACGCCCCCGGGTCGCCGCGCCCCTTGTCGCGGTCGAGCCAATCGAGAAACGCGGCGCTGCCCTCGGCGTACCGCGAAGGCTCGCGCGCCACGGTCGACCGCTCGGGCGCACCTTGATAGTCGTCGTACGCCGCAACGTCGGCGGATGTGGGTGAACCGACGACGAGCCACAGATAGGTGGCGAGCGCGCGACGCGAAAACGGCGTCTCGGAGGCGTCGATTCCCCAGGCGATCGCCTCGCCGAGGCAGAGCGTCGCGTCGCGGTCGATCGCGGGGTCGGCCGCACCGAGCACGCAATACGCCGACGCGGCGTCGTGCGACACGACGACGTCGGGCGCGTCCGCCTCCACGCGCAGCGGTGAGGCGTCGTGGAGCAAATACAGATCGAGCGATGGGCCGCCCCCTCGGGCGTCATCGGGCAGCGGAGCCGGCGCATGGAGCACGCCCACGAGCCGCTCGTAGGCCAGCTCGAGGGCTCCGAGTGTGGTCTTCACTTCCGTATCTGAAACCGTCTTCGCGGCATGGACGCAGAGCGGGAATCGAAACGAGCAGGCAGCGGGAGCGTCAGCATCGAGCGGGCGAGGCGGAAACTCGGTCTGCGCACCGAGTGGGAGATCGACGCTGGGCGGCGCCGGTTTTCGCCGTATCGGGGGACCGGTGATCCCGCGGAGGATCTGTGCCTCGGTCGTCGCGAGGTCGCTTCCGACCACGAGCCCGGCCGCAGCGAGGCAAACTCCGAGGCGACGCGCGGCGTTCCAGAACGGCTGGGATTTGACAGCGCGTCGCACAGCCCGCCTATACTCTCAAAAGCTCCCTCGAGCGCGCCATCTGCTCGTATCGCATGACCGAACGCTTCAATCCCACTCACGCCGTCCGGTTCGAGATCGGGCGCGGTCGCGTTTCGATCGACGGATCGGAAGCGCGGCTCCTCATTCCGGCAGATGCGCTCGGACGTCTCTGCGAAAGCGCGAGCGACGAGGGGATCAAGGACTTCGGGCGCCGCGTCGGCACCGACATCGGGCGCCGCGTCGCGTCGCGTCTCGGTGAAGGCGCTTCCGTCGCCGCGATGGTCGAACATCTCGGCGGCGATCTCGCGCTCGTCGGCATGGGGTCGCTCAGCGTCGAAGTGTGGGGTCGCGCGCTGGTGCTCAACGTCGTCGATTCGCCCCTCGGCAAAGACGGTGACCGCCTCCTCGCGGCGGTTCTCGAGGGCGCCATTCAACGCGCGATGGCGCGCGACGCCGCGGTCGTTCCGATCGAACGCGTCGACGGCAAGGTGCGTCTCGTCGTCGTGAACCCGATGACGGCGTCCAAAGTCCGGAAATGGCTCGCCGACGGAGTCTCCTGGGGTGACACACTCGTCCGCTTGAACTCGCAGTCCGCATAGCGCGCGCGAAGGCACGGTCACAGTGAACGTCCAAGACCGAATCCAGAAGCTCGAATCGCTGCTCGGCCGAATTCGCACGAACGGCGCGCGCGCGCGGGTTCGCTCGCATGCCGGCGCGGCCGAGGCGCGCCCCGCGGCAACGCCGAACGACGTCGTCGCAAAGCCCCAGCCGAAACTCGACGACGTCATCGACGCGTTCGAGGACGCACCCGCCGCGGCGCCTTCGTTCCACGCGCCGGTGGTGTCGCTCGATCCGCCGCTCGCGAGCGAACGGCCCGAGCCGCCGCCCGAAATCGACGTCGCGCCCGTGGAAATCGAAGAGCTCGACATGATGGACGCCGACATCGTCGAGCTCGGCGAAGAGGCGACCGCGATGAACGCCGCGCCGGCGGACGACGCCCCTCTCGAGTCGTTCGACGAGCCGATCCCCGAGTCGGCGCCGCGCGCGGCGTCCCCTGCGTACG
>DATBBD010000246.1:0-4430 GCA_036271175.1 Polyangiaceae bacterium
CGCCGGCGGCGAGCACCGTCGCGAGCGTCCCCGCGCGATAGGTGACGAGCCGTCCGAGCCCGGTGATGATCGAGTCGTAGAGCGTGCCCGCGAAGAACCCGACGAACGGATCGAACGCGAACACCATGGGGCTCGTGTAGAACCGCCCGAAGCTCACTACGACGCCGGCGAAAGGCGCGGCGAGCGCCAGCGCGGCGAGCGTGACGCGCGGAAACCGCAGCACACGCCGCTTCGAGGCGACGCCCACCGCTGCTCCCCACACGCCGCCGAGCACCGCGCCCGCGCCCGGTCCGAGCCAGAAATATTCGCTGCCCTCGAGCGCGTCGCAGAACCCGGCGCGCACGCCGTGGAACCACGTCACCGCGAACCCGACGAGCGCGAGCAGTACGCCGTTCGTCACGCCTCGAAAGAAAGCGTCCAATGGCGTGGTCGCACGCCGCGCGTCGAGCGCCGTCGCGATCGCGGCCAATCCGGGCAGCACGAGCCCCGCCGCAAGCGCCGCTTCGTACCCCGGGCCGGCGAAGAGCGGCAGGAACCCCACGACGAACAGCACGACTCCCGCGATTGCCATCGCGACGCGCCGGGCGCGGCCGTTCATGAACGCATCATGCCGCGGATCCGTGGCGGGCGATCAAGTCGAACGACGGAAGCGCAGCGAGACCAAGCAGATGGCCGAGATCTCCGGGCGTGCTCACAGAAAGGTGTGACGCATCCTAAAGCCCTGCCTACGGGTGCATCTCGGTCGGCGGCTCGCTCGGGCGGGTGATGCGCGAGTTCAGGTTCGGCGGGGGGCGCTCGAGCATCCACTTCAAGACTTCGTCGGCGTGCTTCACGAGACGGATCTGCATTTCGTCGCGGATCTCGCTCGGAACGTCGTCGAGGTCCGCTTCGTTCTTTTGCGGCAGCACGATCTCGAGAATGCCGGCGCGGTGCGCGGCGAGAACCTTGTCTTTCACGCTGCCCACGCCGAGCACGCTACCGCGAAGGGTGATCTCGCCGGCCGCGGCCACGTCGGGGCGCGTCGGGATGCCGAGCAAGAGCGACGCGACCGCCACGAACATCGGAATGCCGAGACCGGCCGCGTCGCGAGCGGCGCCGCCGCGCGGGACGTGCATGTGCAAATCGATGCTCTTCAGCCACTGCGGGTCGAGCATCAGACGATCGGCGCGGGAGCGCACGTACGACACCGCCGTCGCTGCCGACTCTTTCATCACCGGGCGAAGGCTGCCCGTGAAGCGGATCTTCCCTTTGCCGGGCATCTGCGTCGCTTCGATGAACAGGAGCTCACCGCCGGCGGCCCCCGCGGCAAGGCCGGTGGCCACGCCGGGCGACAGCTTTCGCTCGGCGAGCTCGGGGCGATACTTTTGCGTGCCGAGGACGTTCTCGACGTATTCGCGATTGGCGTGATGCCCGGCGATGGTCTCGCCCTCGGCGAGCCGCACCGCGACGCTCCGGCACACGGCGGCGATTTCGCGCTCGAGGCCGCGCACGCCGGCTTCGCGCGTGTAGTGGTCGATGATCGCCTCGAGACCGTCGCGATCGAACGCGATTTGCTCCTCGGTGAGCCCGTGCTCCCGGAGCTGCTTCAAGACCAGGAATTGCTCGGCGATCGCGAGCTTGTCGGAGCGCGTGTACCCGGGCACTTCGACGACTTCGAGTCGATCTTCGAGCGCGTCGGGAATGCCGGCGCTCTCGTTCGCCGTCGCGATGAACAGCACCTGCGACAGATCGAACGGCAGATCGATGTAGTGGTCGACGAAGCTGTTGTTCTGTTCGGGATCGAGCGCCTCGAGGAGCGCCGCGGCGGGGTCGCCGCGCATGTCGACGCCCATCTTGTCGACCTCGTCCAGGACGAGCACCGGGTTCTTCGTGCCGACCTTTTTGAGAGCCTGGATGATGCGCCCGGGGAGCGCGCCGACGTACGTGCGACGGTGCCCGCGAATTTCGGCTTCGTCGCGCACGCCGCCGAGCGAGATGCGGCCGTAACGACGGCCCATGGCGCGGGCGATCGAGCGGCCGAGTGACGTCTTCCCCACACCGGGCGGGCCGACGAAGAGCAAGATCGGGCCGCGCTTGTCGTTTCTGAGCTGCCGGATGGCCGAAAATTCGACGATGCGGCGCTTCACCCGCTCGAGGCCGTGGTGGTCTTCGTCGAGGCAGCGCCGCACTTCGCGGACGTCCACGTGGTCGGGTGTGGTGCGGCTCCACGGCAGATCCGCGATCCACTCCACGTAGGTGCGGGCCACGTTGTACTCGGCCGACTGCGGCTGCATCGAGCGGAGGCGCGAGAGCTGGCGCCGGGCGGCTTGCTCGGCCTCCGCGGGAAGCTCGGCGCGCGAGATGCGGTCGCGGAGGGTGTCTATTTCGTCCTCGTCGGCGGATTCGCCGAGCTCGTCGAGGATGGTGCGCATCTGCTGCCGAAGGACGTACTCGTGCTGCGAGCGCGTCATCTCGTCGCGGATCTGCGCCGCGATTTGATCCTTCGTCATCAGCACGCGGAGCTGGCGCTCGACGACCTCCAGGACCAGCCGCACGCGCTCGAGCGGATCCATCGCTTCGAGGACCTTCTGACGATCTTCGATGCTCGCGTGTTCGTCGGGAAAATTGGACGCGATGAGATCCGCGAGCGCGCCGGGCTCGCGGACGTTGTCGAGGATGCCCGCCGTCTCTTTCGGGAGATCCGGCAAGAGGCTCAGCATCTGCCGCGTCTTTTCGCGGAGGGTTTGCCCGAGCGCCGCCGCGCGTTCGTCGGGGACCTTCGATTCGCGAACGCGCTCGACGTCGGCGCGCATGTACGGCTCGAGGCCGACCGGGCGAACCAGACGGAAGCGGCCGAGCCCGTTCAGGACGACGCTGTAGTTGCCGGGGCCGAGCCGGATGACTTTGACGACGCGGGCGAGCGTCCCGACCTGGTGCAGATCGTCGAACGTCGGCTCCACGGTGTCGGGCGACCGCTGCGTCACCACACCGAGGAGCGCCCGCTCCTGGTTCAATAAATCCTCGACCACGCGCACGCTGCGCGGGCGGCCGACGTTGATCGGGACGACCGACATCGGGAACAGCACCGCGTTACGAAGCGGCAGAATCGTCACTCGCTCGCGCGGATTCGCTGGGCGGGTCTCGGAGCCCATGGGGCCACAGTAGTACGACGGGCAAGGACGTCCAGAACGAGGATCGAGGACGCCGCCGTTCGGTCTCTTGGGCCTTTCAGAGTCCCGCGCTACGGTACCCGAGCCGGTGCCGAATCTCCGACGAACTCGTTCGCTTCTCGCGCCTCTGTTCGCCGCGTTCGCGGTCGGTTGCGGCTCGCCCGGAGGCGCCGGCACGCCGCGCGACGTTCTCGCCGAGTACGCCCACGCGCTGAGCGACGGTCGCGTTCGGGACGCTTATGCGCTCCTGAGCGACGACGCCAAAAAGAGCATGCCTTTCGAGGCGTTCTCGCGCATGGTGAAAGAGAATCCAGAAGATACGAAAGCGATCGCGGCGTCCCTGGTGCGACCCTCCGGCCCCTCGGAAGTGACGGCGACCGTCACGGCGCCGGACGGCGAAGCCTTGCTCCTTCGGCTGGAAGGCGGGCGCTGGAAGATCGACCGCTCGGATATCGACCTCTATGCGCAAGACACGCCGGAAGCGGCGCTCCGCGCCTTCGTGCGCGCCGTCAAGAACGCGCGCTACGACGTGCTGTTGCGATTCGTCCCGGACTCGAAGCTCGAGGGGCTCGACGCGGCCAAACTGAAGACGTCGTTCGAGGGCGAAGAGCGTGATGAAGTCGCTCGCCTGACGGGCGCCATTTCGGCGGCCCTGCCCACTGCCACCATCGAGCACCTCGGCGACCGCGCGACGATGAGCTACGGCGGCGGCGGCACGGTCGAGATGGTGCGCGAGCACGGTCTCTGGAAGATCGAGGAGTTCTGAGAGATGCCGGCGCGAACCGCAAAGGTAGAGCGGAAGACCAAGGAGACGGACATCACCGTCGAGATCGACCTCGACGGGACGGGCCGCTGTTCGATCGACACGCCGCTTCCCTTCCTCTCGCACATGCTCGAGCAGATCGGGCGCCACGGCCGATTCGACCTCACCGTGACGGCGAAGGGCGACGTCGAGATCGACGGACACCACACGACCGAAGACGTCGGCATCGTGCTCGGTAAGGCGCTCCTGCAAGCCCTGGGCGATCGCTCCGGGATCCGGCGCTACGGCTCGGCGACGTTGCCCATGGACGAAGCCTGCGTCACCGTCGCTCTCGACCTTTCCGGACGCCCCTTCTTCGTGTGGCGCGTGCCGATCCCGAAGGCGAAGATTGGCACCTTCGACAGCGAGCTGGCGGAAGTGTTCTTCGAAGCCGTCGCGCGCTCGGCTCAGGCGAACATTCACGTGCACCTCATCGAGGGGCAGAATCTGCACCACATCATCGAAATCAGCTTCAAGGC
>DATBBD010000247.1:0-17672 GCA_036271175.1 Polyangiaceae bacterium
GCGTCGCTGACCACGACTCAAGTCGGAGGTCTGACGACCACGGCGATCCAGTCGCTTTCGGGCGATCAATTGTCGACGATGAGCGCCGCGCAGATCGCCGCGTTGAGCACCACGGCGGTCGGAGGGTTCACCTCCAGCGCTCTCGGGGCTCTCACCAGCACGCAATTCGCCGCCCTGACGTCGAAGCAGCTCGGCGCGCTCGGAACGTGGCAACTCCTCGGGCTCAGCACGACGCAGGTCTCCGCGCTCTCGACCACGCAACTCGGAGGCCTCGGTTCGGCTCAGATCAACGCGCTCACCGCAGGCGGAGCCAGCGCCCTCACGCCGGCGCAGATCGGCGCGCTCACGACCCTGCAGGTCCAGGGCATTTCCAGCTTCGGGATCAGCGCGTTCGACCCCACCGGGTTCGCAGCGTTCTCGAGCTCCCAGCTCGGCGCACTCACCGCCGCGCAGATCAACGGACTCACGAGCACCAACGTGAGCACCTTGACGACGACGGAGCTTTCTGCGCTCAGCTCGTCTCAGATTTCGGCGTTGAACACGTCCGCCGTGCAAGGACTCGGCGCGACGGCGCTCGCGGCGCTGACCTCGACGCAGGTCAAAGGGATCACGGCGCGCGCGGTGAGCGCATTCAGCACCGAGCAACTCACGTCGCTTTCAGCCGCGCAGCTCGGTGCGTTGACGACCACGGCGATGGGCGGTCTCTCTTCGACTCAGGTCGCCGCGCTCGGCGCGACGGGGCTCGCGGCGTTCACGTCGTCGGAAATTGCTGCGCTTGCGCCGGCCGCGGTATCCGGCCTGACGAGCGAACAGGTCTCGGCACTGTCGCCGGGGCAGCTCGGCGTGCTCACTGCGGCGGAGCTCGGGTCGCTCACGACCACGGCCATCGACGGCCTCACGACGCCGGAGCTCGGCGCGCTCACGACGACGCAGATTCGCGGCTTGAGCGGGACCGGGGTCAGCGAGCTCGGCGCCGCCCAGGTCGCCGCGTTGAGCTCCACCCAGGTCGGCGCGCTGACGTGGACGCAAATCGGTGTGCTCTCGCGAGACGACGTCGCCGAGTTCGCCGCGACGCAGCTCGCCGCCTGGACTTCGACGCAGATCTCGGCGCTGACGCCGACCGCCGTGACCGGCTTGACCGCGAATCAACTCGTCGCGCTCGCGGCGACGCAGCTCCGCGGCTTGACGAGCTCGTCCATCGCGAATTTCAGCGCCGCGCAGCTCGCGTCGCTCACGCCTGCGCAATTCGCGTCGCTCACGACGACCACGGTCAACGGACTCACGTCCACTCAGCTCGCGGCGCTCACGCCTGCGCAGCTCGGCAACTTGACGACGACTCAGGTCGCCTCGCTTTCTCCAACCGGGTTCTCCGGGTTGCCCGCGACCTCTCTCGCCGCCCTTTCGAGCAATCAGCTTGCCGCGATGAACGCCGCGCAGCTCCGGGCGCTCGGCACGGTGCAAATCGCGTCGCTCGGCGCCGGTGCCCTCGGCGCGCTCTCGACGACCGCGGTGGGCGGCCTGACGGACACGCAAGTCGGCGCCCTATCGCTCGCGCAGCTCGGCGCGCTGTCCGGCACTCAGATCGCGGCCTTGTCCACGGTCGCGATCAGCGGACTCGGCACGACGGAAGTGGCGGCCCTGAGCAGCGCCCAGATCTCCGCATTCACCGCGACGCAAGTGAACGGCCTTCGCGACAGCCAGGTCGTGGCGCTCTCGCCGGCCCAGATCGGCAACTTGACGGCGACGCAGCTGCAGAGCCTCACGACGACTCAAGTCGGCGACTTCGGCACGGCGCAAATCGCGGCGCTCAGCGGTACCCAGCTCGCCGCGTTTTCGACCGGGGAAACCGCGGGATTCACCTCGACGCAGGTCGCCGCGTTCACCACCACGCAACTTCGCGCGCTCGACACGACGCAGATCGCCGCCCTCTCGACCACGGCGATCGCCGGACTGACGATCACCGGGCTCGCCGCGCTCACGACGACCAAGCTCGCCGCGATGACGTCGTCGCAACTCGGCGCGCTGTCCACCGACCTGGTCGCCAGTTTGAGCCCTGCCCAGATCTCGGGGTTGACCACCGCCGAGGTCAGCGGCTTGGTGGACACGCAGATCGCCGCGCTCTCGACGCCACAGATCGTCGCGCTCTCCCAGGCTCAAATCGCCGCGCTGTCCACGACCGCGGTGTCGGGCCTCACGACGATCGAGATGTCGGCGCTCGCCGCGACGCAGCTCGCGGCGCTGACCGCCCCGTCGATCAATGCCCTCACACCGGCGCAATTCGCCGCGATCGGTGCAACCCAGCTCGGATCCTTCTCCACGACTCAAGTGGCGCAGCTCTCGACGACGGTCGTCGCTGCGCTGCCGATCGCGGACTTTTCGGCGATGAGCGCGGATCAGTTCGCCGCCGTCACCTCCGCTCAGGTGAGCGCGCTCACCGAGGCGCAGGTCACGGCGCTTCCCTCGACGTTGATCGCGGCGCTCACGACGACGCAGGTCGGCGGCCTGGTCGACACCCAAGTCGCGGCACTCTCGTTGCCCCAACTCCGGGCGCTCTCACCGGCGCAGCTCGGGGCGCTCTCGGGGCTCGGCGTGAGCGGCTTCACCACGACGGGGATCGCCGGACTCGGCACGACGCAGCTCGCTGCGCTCGGAGCGACGCAGATCGGAAGCCTCGGGACGAACCAAGTCGCCGCGCTCACGCTGTCACAGGTCGGCAATTTGGGTACTATGCAGCTCCGCAGCCTCAGCTCGACGCAAGTCAGCGCCCTCTCGTCGACGCAAATCGGCGCGCTGAACGCGACGCAGATCGCCGATCTGACCAGCGTTCAGGTCGGCGCGTTCGCCGACACCCAGGTCGCGGCTCTCGGCGCGACCCAGCTCGCCGCTCTCTTACCGAGCCAGATCGCGACGTTGAGCACCACCGGCATCCGTGGGTTGACCGCCGGCGAGCTCGGCGCGCTGACGACCTGGCAGCTCGCGGCCTTCACGTCGACGCAGTTCGGCGCGCTCACCACCGATCAGGTAACGACGCTCTCCACGACCCAGCTCGGCGTGATCACCGCCACGGAGCTCTCCGGCGTCATGACGACGCAAGCGGCAGTGATGACCGCGGCGCAAGTCGGCGCATTGAACCCGACGCAGCTCGGCGCGCTGTCGACGCGCGCGGTGAGTGGACTCACCACGACGCAGATCGCGTCGTTGGTACCGACGCGCGTGGCTCAGCTCACGTCGAGCCAGATCGCGGCGCTCACCACGTCGCAGCTCGCCGTGCTGTCGCCCGCGCAGATCGCCGCGTTCACGAGCACGCAGGTCACCGGGCTCACGAGCACCGAGATGGCGGCGTTCTCGCCCGCGCAACTCGGAACGTTGAGCGGCACGCAGCTCGGCGCGCTGAGCGCCGTTCAGCTCGGCGCGCTCGGCAGCACGGGCGTGAGCGCGCTCGGAAGTGCGCAGCTCGCCGCTCTTTCACCGACGCAGCTGGCGTCGCTCGGGACGAACGGAATCCCCGGCCTCACCCCTGCATCGTTCGCGGCGCTCTCGACGCAACAGCTCGCCGCGTTGACGTCGACCGAGCTCGGCGCGCTCACCCCCACGCAGGCGGCGGGGCTGACCCCCGCCGAGCTCGCGGCGTTCTCGACGAACGGGCTCTCGGGGCTCACTTCTACCGCGGTGACGGCGCTCTCTGCGACCCAGCTCGGTGCCCTGTCGACCACTCAAGTGGCCGCATTCTCGACGACCGCGGTCACCGGATTGACCGGGAGCCAATTCGACGCGCTGTCGACGACGCAGTTCGCGGCGCTCACGCCCGTCGAGCTCTCGGCACTGACGACGGCGCAGGCCCAAGTTTTGTCGACGACTCGCGTCGCGAGCTTGTCGACCACTCAGCTCCTCGGGCTCGCGTCGACGGTCGTCGGCGCGCTCACCTCGACGCAAATCCAGGCGATCACGACGACGCAGCTCTCGTCGCTCGCGGCGACCCAGCTCGCCGGCCTGGATTCGACGCAGGTCATGGTGCTCGGCACGGACCAGCTCGGCGCGCTCGGCACCACGCAGATCGCCTCTCTGTCGTCGGCCGGCGTCGCGGGACTCGTCCCGACGCAATTCGACGCGCTCAGCGGCGACCAACTCGCGGCGTTGACGCCCGCGGAACTTTCGGCACTGACGTCGACTCAAGCCGCGCAGCTCTCGACGTCGTTCCTGTCGGCGCTCAGCACGACGCAGGTCGCTGCGCTGAACGCGACGGACGTCGGCGTCTTGTCGAACGCTCAGCTCGCCGCGCTGTCGACCACGCAGATCGCCGCGCTCTCGACCGCCGGGATCGGCGGATTGACGGCCGACCAGATGAGCTCGCTCGGGACCGACCAGCTCGCCGCGTTGACGAACGCCCAGGTGGCGTCGCTCTCGACGTCGGCGCTCGCCGGGTTGACCTCGAACCTGCTCGCCGCATTGTCGACCACGCAGCTCGGCAGTCTGTCGACGACGGGAATCGCGGCGCTCACGACCACCGTCGTGGCCGCGATGACCACGACGCAGATCGGCCGCCTCACCGCGGCCGAGCTCGGCGGGTTGACGTCGTCGCAAGTCGGCGCGCTCACGACCGCGCAGATCGCGGCGCTCACCACGACGCAAATCGGCGCCCTCTCCACGACGGGGGTGACCGGCGTCACCGCGGCACAGGTGGCGGCACTCACGACCGCGCAGCTCAACGCGCTCGTGCCGAACCAGATCGGCTCGCTCTCCGGAACGGCGATCTCGGGTCTCACGAGCAACGAGTTCTCCGCCCTCACCACGACTCAGTTCCAGAGCCTGTCCAGTACCGGCATCACGGGCCTCTCGGGGACCCAGATCGCCAGCCTGACGACCGCCCAGATCGCGCTCCTATCGGACAACGAGCTCAACGGGCTCACGGCCGCTCAGGTCGCCGCCCTCACGCCGCCTCAATTTGCGACGCTCGCTTCCGAACAGCTCGGCTCGCTCTCTCCGACCGGCGTCGCCGGGCTCTCCGCGACGCAATTCGCCGCGATGACGTCCACTCAGTTCGCCGGGCTCTCGCCTTACGAGATCGCGGCGATGACCACCGGTCAGATCGGGTTCCTGTCGACGACGCAGATCGCCGCGCTGACGCCGTACCAGCTCGCCGGACTCCAGCGCATGCAGATCCGGTCGCTCGGATTGACCCAGCTCGCCGCCGTGACGACCACGCAGATCACGGGGCTCTCCGCGACACAGATCTCGAGCCTCACCGCCGACGAATTCGAGAATCTGTCGAGCGATCAGCTCGGCGCGCTCAGCGCCGACCAGGTCGGGGCGCTCACCGCCATCCAGCTCGGAGCGCTGACTTCCGACCAACTCGGAGCGCTTTCGCCGAGCCAGCTCACCGAAATAAGTACGACGACGATCTCGTTCTTGTCGACCACGACGATCTCTTACCTGACCACGACGACCATCGAAGCGTTGAACGGGACGCAGCTCAGCGGGCTCACCGACACCCAGCTCCAGGCCATGAGCGACCAGCAAATCGAAGCCGTGATTGACTCTCTCGCCTAGGCCTGAGAAACCGATCGACGATAACCGGAACTCCGAACGAGGGGAGCCATGACCCAAGACGCCCTGGCAACAGCGATGATTCGTCCGATGGCGCACGAGCTCACCGTGCCCGACTTGATTCGCGCCGTCGAAGTGCTGAGGCAAAGCGGACAGCCCCAGTCCGCCGTCGCGCTCTACGCGGCGTGGATTCAGGAGAACCCGGCACATCCGCTCTTGTACGCCGTCCTCTTCAACTACTCGGTGACGTTGACCGACGCGGGATTGCTCGACGGCGCCCGCCTTTGCCTCGAGCGCGCGATCGCGCTGAACCCCGAGTTCATGCCGGCTTACATCAACCTCGGCCGCGTCCATGAACGGCTCGGCAGCGTCGGTCTGGCGCTCGCTCAATGGTCGGCCGCGCTGTCCCGCATGTCCGGCGTGACCGGGACGTCGGTCACGCACAAGACCACGACCTTGAACCAGAGCGCTCGCGCCCTCGAGACCGCCGATCAAGACGAAGCCGCCGAGCAGATGCTCCGTCACAGCGCGGAGCTCGATCCTCGACAGCGGGAAGCCATTCAACACCTGGTGGCGCTCAGGCAGCGACAATGTGAGTGGCCGGTCATGCTGCCTTCCGAGCGGCTCGATCACCGCACGTTGATGCGGGGTATGTCGCCCCTGTCCGCGGCGGCACTCGCCGACGACCCGCTGATGCACCTGGCGCTCGCGGCGCATTACAACGCAGAAGACGTCGGCGAACCGTCAGAACGCATCGCGCTTCGCCCGCGCGTCGTGTCGGATTCGGCGCCGCTCCGCATCGGCTACCTGTCGTCGGACCTTCGCGAGCACGCGGTCGGCTATCTGATGACCGACGTCTTCGCGCTGCACGATCGCTCGAAAGTCGAGGTGTTCGCGTACTATTCTGGCCCGGAATCGCGTGACCCGCTCCACGCTCGCTTCAAGTCGACCGCGCACCTCACGTCGATCACGAACCTCGACGATCGCGCGGCCGCGCAACGCATTGCCGATGACGGCATTCAAATCCTCGTCGACCTGAACGGCTACACCCGAGAAGCCCGACTCAAGGTCGTCGCGCTGCGACCCGCACCGGTGATCGTGAACTGGCTCGGCTTCCCGGGTAGCATGGCGAGTCCGTATCATCACTATCTCGTCGCCGACGACTTCATCGTCCCGGAGAGTCACGAGCTCTACTACAGCGAGAAGGTGTTGCGCCTTCCCTGCTACCAACCGAGCCAGCGGAGCCGAACCATTGCGCCCCGCGCGCCGACGCGCGCCGAGGCCGGGTTGCCCGAAGACGCGACCGTGTTTTGTTGTTTCAACGGCTCGCACAAGCTCCACGCCTTCGCGTTCGATCGGTTTCTCGCCGCCGTTCGACGCGTTCCCGGGAGCGTGCTGTGGCTCCTCAGCGGAAGCGACGCGACCAACACGCGGCTCCGCGAGTACGCGGCGCATCGAGGAGTCGCCGCGGAGCGGCTGGTGTTCGCGCCGAAGCTCGCCAATCCTCATCATCTCGCCCGATACCCGCTCGCCGATCTGTTCCTCGACACCTCGCCGTACGGCGCGCACACGACCGCGTCGGACGCGCTGTGGACCGGAGTCCCGGTGCTCACCTTGAGCGGACGGTCGTTCGCGTCGCGTGTGTGCGGAAGCCTCGTGCGCGCCGCGGGAGTTCCGGAGTTGTCGTGCGCGTCGGCCGACGAATTCGTCGAAACCGCCGTTCAGCTCGGCACCGACCGCGGCCGCTTGCACGCCCTCCGGGACAAGCTCAAAGCCGGCCGCGACTCATCATCGCTCTTCGACGTGCCCGGGTTGGTGCGGCACCTCGAAGGCCTCTACCGGCAAATGTGGCAAGCGTACGAGAGCGGAAACTTGCCCCGTCCCGATCTCCGAAACCTCGACGTCTACCTCGACGTCGCCAGCCACGTCGTCCACGACGCCCTCGAAGTGCAGACTCTCGCCGACTATCACGGCTTCTGGCTCGACAAGCTCGCCCAGCGTCACAAACATCGTCCGATGCATCCCGACCAACGGCTCGTCACCGAGGCGGTCGTCGCAGGGTGGAACGAATAGGTCTCACGACCGCGCCGAGCGCTCGACACGGAACGCCACCCCACCGTCGCCGACGTTTCGCGCGGACACGGTGAAGTCGAGGGCGTCGCACAGGCTCTTCACGATCGCGAGGCCGATGCCGACGTGCGCGCCGGAGCCTTGTCTCGACGGATCGAGTCGCGCAAATCGTTCGAAGATGCGCGCGAGATCGGCCTCGGGGATCGGCGGTCCGCTGTCTCGTACTTCGACGACGAGGTCTCGCGCAGGGTCGCTGGCGATGACGATGGAGCCCCGCACTTCGGTGTACTCGACGGCGTTTTCGACGAGGTTCGACAACACGATACGAAGTCGCTCCGGATCGGAGACGACCACGGCGCTCGCCGGAACACGGTTTTCCAGCGTAATTTCGCGCACTCGAAGACGGTCGCGGACCGAAGCCGCGACCTCGTTCACGAGATCGGCAAGTACGACTTCGGCTCTGACGGCGTTCCCCGCCTGCGCTTCCATTCTCGCCAACGTCAGGAGGTTGTCGACGAGTCGCGAGAGCGTTTCGACGACCGCGATCGCCTCCAGCATCGAGGCACGATACTCGGCGGCCGACCGCTCGCGAGAGACGGCCACTTCGAGGATGCTGCGAATGCCGGCCACTGGCGTGCGGAGCTCGTGACTGACGTCGCTGCTGAATCGCCGCTCTTTTTCGAACGACGCCTCGAGGCGGGCGAGGAGTTCATTCAACTTGGAGACCGGCGCACGGAGCTCGCTCGGAAGCTCGTCTTCGGCGATGCGCTCGCCGAGGTGCGCCGCGTCGATGGACCCCAATCGATGGGCGAGACGACCCGCTGGCGCGAAGCCACGCCGGAGGATGACCCGCACGGCAATCGCAGACAAGACGAGGACGAGCAGCACCGTCCCCGCGAGCAGGCTCTCGAGCGCCGCCTTGGCCGCGGAAAGCCCTCGGTTCCCGCGCGCCACCGTAACCGTCAGGCGTCGACCCGAGCGTGGACCCGTTTCGTCCTCGTCGCGCCGCGTGACCAATAATCCTCGATAAGCCCGCCCGGGGTGTCCATTCGGAAGGACGACGTCGACGGGACCGTCCTTGCCGTACTCGCGAGGCAGGTCGCGCCCGCCGAGCGCAGGAGATCGAATGAGCGCCGTGCCGTCGTCCATCCAAGCTTCGAAGAACAAGAGCCCGTGGTTCCGCTCGAACTCCTCGAGCGAGCCTTCCACCTCCCATGGCCCTTCGGCGTGTTCCTCGACCATGTCCGCGACGCCCTGCGCGTCGTCGACGAGGCGCGAGTCGAACTCATTCGTCAGAGCGCGCCCGAATCCGAGGTAGAGCGCGAGAGCGAACACCGCGAGCGCGACCGAGAGAACGCCTCCGATCGCGACGACCAGCCGGCGTTCGAGCGACGCCGGACTGGAGCTCAAGGCTCTTCCGCGAGCACGTAACCCAACCCTCTCCGGGTGTGGATCAGTCTCGGAAGGCCGCTCGAGTCGATCTTCTTACGCAGATAACTGATGTAGACATCGACGACGTTGCTCGCAGGCTCGGAGCGAAAGTCATACACGTGGCTCAAAATCTCGGTGCGAGTGACGACTTGTCCGCCGCGGGTCGCGAGGTATTCGAGGAGCGCGTACTCACGCGCCGAAAGAACGAGCGCCTTGCCCGCACGAGTCACCTGTCTGCCCGCTACGTCGATGACCAAATCGCCGACGCGGACGACGCTCGTCGTGGTGCTGTAGCGACGCCTCATGATCGAACGCACGCGAGCCAAGAACTCTTCGAAGGCGAACGGCTTCACCAGATAATCGTCGGCGCCGAGATCGAGCCCCCGGACGCGTTCGGCCACCGTGTCACGAGCGGTGAGGACGAGCACCGGCGTCTTCTTGTGCTTCGCCCGAAGCGCGCCGAGGAGCGAGAACCCATCGAGCTTCGGGAGCATGAGGTCGAGGACGATGGCGTCGTAGTCGCCGTTCTCGGCAAGCGTGAGCCCTACGTCGCCGTCCTCGGCTACGTCCACTGCATAGCCGGCCTCTTCGAGGCCTTTTTGCATCGAGCGGACGAGCGGGACGTAGTCTTCGACGACGAGCACGCGCATGGGGCACCGCGGCCCTTACCAAGGCATGAAGGGTCGCGCGCAAGAACCGTAGCTCGCGAGGGGCGCTCCCTGCAACCGGTGCTCCCTGGTCGGGGTCGGAGTGACGCTCTGCGTGATCCCGCTCCTCGCGGAACCTCGCGGCCGAGCGTCACTCCGCCGGATAGCTCAGTGCGTGTTGACGTTGTTCGGAACGCCGGGGGGCAGCGGTTTGCTCACGGTGAGCGCGACGTTGCCGATCTGGCGGTAGTTGAGGAGGTTGTTGTTCGGTGTCTGAACGCCGTAACCCGCGAACGTCATACCGAGGTGAGTGGCGTCGATTTGGGTCGCGGTCGGCGCGTAGAGCCGCTGCGCGAACCACGGCTGTGTCGGAACGAGCGGCGCCGTCAGAGGGATGGTCACCGTGGCGCCGCCGGCTTGATTCTTCGTGGTAATCGTGTTGATCGACGCGATCGGGTCGTTGATGTCGCGCGACACGGTCCAGTTCATCTTGTCCGTCGATTCCGCGTACCCGATGAAGTGGAAGGCGTCCGAGTCGCCGTCGAGGCAGTTGCCACCCGAGAACAACAATCCCCACAGGCTTCCGTCGCCGTTCACGTCGAGGAGCGTCGCGCGCGGGCTGACCCAGCGGGTCTTGTTGTAGTCGACCGTCGTCGGGTCGTTCAGCCCGTTGACGATGCCGAGGTCGGTGAAGTGAACGCCGTCGGTGGTCGTCGCCAGGCGAACGTTGGAAATGTCGTCGTTCGTCTTGCCGCTGAACGGCGCCTTCGCGCATCGCTCCGCGACCGGCAACGCCGTCGAACCGGTGCTGTCGCCGTTCAGGATTTTCTGGACGTAGAGGACCGTGATCGGCGACCCCGCCGCTGCGGTAGGCGACGTCGGGAATACGGCCATGATGCCGTCGGGATCGAGAAGCCCGCTCGTCTGTTGGACGACGACCGCGTTCGGTGTGCCGGCCGTGCCCGCGGAGTTGTTCAACGCCGAGCCGATCGACTTGATGTCGTTGTTGCCGGGGCTCGTGTCGTTCGTATTCCAGATCGGGAACTTGTTCGAAGAGCCCGTCAGATTGATGACGAAGAGCGGGGCGACATCCACGTTCGCCGGATTGCGGTCGAGCATGTAAAGGAATTGACCCGTCTTGATGTTGCCGACGCCTGGCAGCTGAATGATGGCCGCGTGGCCCCAGCCGTCGTCCGCGGTCGAGCCGTTCGCCGAGGTTGCATTCGCGTTGGTGCCGGTCACCGTCGTGGGGCATCCAGTCGCCGTCGCAGTCGACGAGAAACCGCCGCTGACCGGGTCCGTGAGATCCGGGAACAGCTCGAGCACGTCTTGCATGAAGAACCACGTCTTGCCGTCGTCGTCCGATTCGGCGGCGACGAGCGCCTCGTCGATGTCCTTCGGACGCCAGTCGAAGAGGCCGATGATCGGCGCTTTGCCGCCGAAAGCGTTGTCCGTCGGGGTGTTCACGGTGTCGTAGACCAGCGGGAAATAGAACGGCGCCATCGGCGCCATCGGGTCGGCTCCCGCGGTTCCAGGCGCCGTGGTTTCGAATTTGGCGCCCGTGACGTGGTTCACGCGCACCGGGGTCGCGCCCGAGTAGTCGCAAAAACCGAACGCGGCGTCGGGCACCGTGCCCGTCGACAAAAACGGATTCGTCGCGCTTTGGATCGTCTGGGTGTTGTTCGGATCCGCAGCGAGGTTCGTCAACGTGAACGGCGTCGCACCGTTCAGCGACCCTTCACCGATCGCCGTGCCCTGGTTGATCGTCACCGCGTCCACCGTCGCCGTGGCGTCCAAACTGAACGAAAACGCCGCGGGAGTGCCACCGGTAGACGTGGCGCCGCCGGTAGACGTGGTGCCGCCGGTAGACGTGGTGCCGCCTGTACCGGCGCCTGCGTCGCTCGGCGGTGGCGAGCACGTGATGGTCGCCGTCGCGGTGTCGCTGCAGTCGCCGTCGGTGACCAACACCTGCACCGTCGCGGTGCCCACGCTCGTGCACGTAAACGTCGGCGTCGCCGAGGACGGATTCGTCAGCGCGCCGCCAGTGCTACTCCACGAGGTGGTGAGGGCGCTCGGGCCGTGGTCGACGTCCATAGCGGACGCCGAAAGCGCGACCGTCGTTCCGACGATGGCATCGGCGGGATTTACCGTGAGAGAGTCGACGGTGGGGCACACGTTCACCGTGCCGTTGACCGCAACGCTGCCGGTCGTCGGCGGCACCGTGCACTCGAGGTGCACTTGAACCGACGTGGTGGCGCGCGCCGTGACGGAGAACGTCGCCGAACCCGTGCAGGTTACGCCGCTGACCGGGTCGGTCGCCGTCAGGGTGATGGTGAAGCCGTTGCCGACAGGGATACCGCCGATGACGCCGACGATCTTCGTGCTGTTCGCGACGTCGAGGCTCCCGGTCTTCTGAAAGCCGTTGCCGCTGATCGCATAGTTCACCGCGGCAAGGGAGATCCCCTGACCGACTTGCAGATCCACACCGACGGTGCCCGTGCTGTCCGTCGCACCCGACCCCGGTTGCCCCGCACCGCCGCTCTCCGAGCTACACCCGGTCGCGACGATCGTGCCGAGCAGAGCGCTCGCCACGACGATTCCGTATCCCCGCAAAAACGAGTTTTTCATCAGCATTCCTGCCTTTTTTGCATTTCCAATTTTTGAATCGTGTTTTCGAGTGACGCGCGTCGTTTTCGTCACAGGCCGAGGCCCGGAAGCGACTGCGTGTTCTCTTTGCGAACCGCCTCGAGCGCAGCAGGGTCGAGATCGAGCGCGCGAAGAATCGTCGGCGCGACCTGCTTGGTCCACACGTGCTCGGCGATCGTGCGATGACGAATCCCCGGATTCGACACGATCAGCGCGACGCTGGTGTCGTCCAGCGTCCCTCCGCCGTGCTCGGAGACCTTCTTGTTGCTACCCGAGTAGATCACGCCCCAGTTCGGCTGAATGAACACGTTCGGCGCGCGCGCGGCAGCGACCGGGTCCCTCGACAACGGATCGCCGAAGATCGCCGCGAGCTCCGCTCCGCTGTTCACGTTCGCGTCGAAGATCGTTCCTGGTGGAAGCGTGTTCGCGAAGATCGCCGCGGCGTGGGTCGGATTCGTGAGCTGGGACACCACGCCCGATACCGCCGACACCGACTGCTCTTGCAGCCAGAGGATCCCCACGTCGTCGGTCTGGAGATGTCCGTCGACGACCGGCGAGCTGCCGTCGTTGGGGTTCACGAATGACGCGAATTTCTGGTCGACGTTGGGGTCGACGGCGTTGACGAAACCGAGCGGGTCGGTGACCGTCGCGTTGCCGAGGCCGCCCTTCTCCATCGACAGCTTGCCGCGATCGATGGGCGATTGGCCGTGCTTCGACGTCACGATGAACAACGTCGAGTCGTAGAGACGCTTCGCCTTCAGTTCGGAGACCATGCGACCCAAGGACGCATCGACGTGCGCGATCGCGCCGTCGAGTAGCGCGCTCGGCGTCCCGTCGGCGTCCGTATAGCCGCCCATCGGAAGCTTCTGCCCGACGCTCACCTGCTGGAAATTCATCCCGAGGATGGTGGGGACGGGCGCTCGCCGGGTTCCGTCGGACGTCTTGCCGTCGATCTGGTTGATGACGGCCCGGACCTTGACGTCGTCGTACGCAATGACGGACGGCTCGCACGTCGTGTAGTCGGTGACCTTCGAGAGCGGCAGCGAGTTCGTCGTTCCGTCGCACTTCGCGAGGCTGCCGGCGAGGTCGATGCCGTTGGCGGTGCCGCCGTTCACGATGAGGGAATTGATCTCCGGCGTGTAGAGATCGTCGATGCCCTTGCCGGACGGCCCGTTCACCAGATCGTAAGCGGGGTGCTTGTCCGACCACGCCGTGTATCCGCCGGCGGCTCGGATGACCTCGAAGACCGTGTTGACCTTGATGAAGTCGTGCGGGAAGACCGGGTTGCAGTTGCCGCGTCGATCCTTTTCGAGCGGCAGATTGCCGGGATCGATCGGGCTGAAGAGCTGCGTGAAGTCCTTCTCCAGGATCTCGAAATACGTGGCTTCGGTTCCCGGCTTTCCCTGACACGCGCTTCCTGGCGGAAACAGCGTGCGATCGTAGCTGTCGTCGTAGTAGACGCCGGTCGTCTTCGGCGTGCCGCCCGTCACGAGCGCGACGAGCCCAGGGAACGAATCGGAGGGCGTCGGCGTGTGAGCATCGGTGTACTCGACGCCGTCGTGCGCGAGCTCCGCGAGCGTCGAGTCGGGATGAGCGGCGATCCAACGGGCAGCGTCCGAGGTATGAAGGCCGTCGACGCTGATGAGCACGACGTGTCGTACGTCGCGGCGTCCGCCGAACGAGAGCTGCTCGGCCTGTGTCGTCGTTGCGATGCCGTCGCTCGCTGGAGCGCCGGTGCCCGGAGCAGAACCGCAACCCGTCATCACACACAAGCCGAGCGCCGGTAAACTTGAACGAATCTTCATCACGCACCTCGAGTTGAAAGAACCCAGAACGGGCGAGTTACTCGAGGGCGGCGCGTCGCCACGTGTCGATGCCGCAACTTTTTTGGTGCTATGTGCTGACGGACGAGAGGTATGGACTGCGATGCGACGCGATCGAGTCGGTTACTGAGATGAACATGAGAATCAGATGAGGAAACGATGAGTGCAATGAAGCGCACCGCTCGCGATCGAAGACGTTTTGTTTGGTGTGGCGCATTGGGCGTGATCGTCGGCGCGGGTTGCAACACGGACGCCCGACGACCTGCAGCTTCGGGCGATGTGCGAACGACGCCCATTCCGGAGACGAAGCGCGTCGAAGCGCGACTCGCCGCCGCGAGCCGCTCGGGCGACGCCGGAGCAGTCGCGGCACCCACCGTAACGGCGTTCGCGTTACCCGGCGCGACCGCGCCGGCGTCGCTCGACTATCTCGCTTACGATCGGGCGGGAGCGCGCATCTGGGTTCCCGTCGGCGACACCGGAAGCGTCGACGTCTTCGACATCGAAAAACGTACATTTTCTCGCGTCGACGGCTTCGACAAAGCCGAGGTCGAGGTTCGCGGCAAAATAAGAATGCTCGGCCCGAGCGCGGTCACTGTAGGAGATGGCGTCGTCTATGTCGGCGATCGCGCGACGAACAAAGTGTGTTCGGTCGTGCCCGAAGCCGCTCGCCTGGCCGCCTGCCTGGAACTCCCGACCCACACGGACGGCGTGCTCTATATACCCAGCGTGAAAGAGGTTTGGGTCACTACACCCCGCGATCATTCGGTCACCGTGCTCGACGCTTCGACGCCACGGACGCTGAAGCCGAAGCTCGTCGTAAAAACACCGGGCGAGACCGAAGGCTACGCCCTCGACGCCCAGGACGGGGTCTTCTACACGAATCTCGAAGACGAGAACCTCACGGTCGCGATCGACGTCCGGACTCACGCCATCCGTTCGACGTGGAGCGCGGGTTGTGCCTCGGACGGGCCGCGCGGCCTCGCCCTCGACGTGGCGCGCCGCTTCGTGTTCGTCGCGTGTACGGCGAGCGTTCAAGTGCTCAATCTATCCCAAGGCGGAAAATGGGTCGCCGCTCTCGACACCGGCGCCGGCGTCGACAACATCGATTACGACGGAACGAATCGCCTTCTCTACGTCGCCGCGGGCAAAGCGGCGCGCCTCACCGTTGCGAAGATCGAGGACGACGGCCACGCCGACACCGTCGCGACGATCCCCACCGTCGATGGCGCCCGCAACGTCGTTGTCGACCAAAACGGCAACGCGTACATCGCCGATCCGAAGGGAGCACGACTGCTCGTCGTGTCGGCGCCGAAGCCCTGAACGCGCGAACGACGTCGAGCAGCGGCGCGACGTCGTTCGCGGGGCCGCAGTTCCCGCCGCCGCACCCGCTTCTTCAAGGTTTCGACGACGCTTTCGCGATCGGCGGATGGCGGAGAGCGGCGGACCAACTCTTCGCGCCGATGAGCGGGAGCGCGAAGGCCGTCGCGCGGTCTTCGTCGGGAGTGCCGAGAGCGCGGTAAACGAACCAGGCCGGCTTTGCACCGGACGGATCTTCAGGGTCGTCGGGGAAACGACGGAGTCCAATGCGGAGCCCCCCCTCCTCTCGATTGTCCCTCCAGTTGTGGTAATCGAAACCGAGGATCGTGGAGAGCGGCGCGATCTTCCTCCATACGTAGGCGAGCGCTGCCGCTTGCTCGGCGAGCGCGCTTGCGCCGTAGTCTCGCGAGTTCGCGCCGAGCTCACTCAGATACACGTCGCGCACGGTGCGCCCCTCGTAGCGGGCCGCGCGACGACGCATCCAAGCGTCGAGCACCTCGACGTTGCGAAACGTGATTCGAGGCGTATCGAACGAGAAGGTGGACCGAGGGTCGCTCCACGGAAGCTCTCCGTGGAGCGACGGGTACGCGTGATAGGCGACGCCCCACGGGAAGTCGCCTTCGTCGCGGGAGAGTTCGATCAAGTCTTCCAGCAGCGTGCGCGGCGGGAAGCGTCGAGACTCGGCCGACGCCCAGTTGTGCGTCAGTGAAACGAGCACCTCTGCCGATGGATCTTGCCGGCGAACGACGAGATCCGTGAGGCGCATCGAGCGGTAGTACTGGTCGAGATACGCGAGCTCGGGCAACCAACCCGCATTGGTCCATTGTCCGCCCGCGTCGACCTCGTTGTGCACGATCCAGCGATGGATACGCCCATAGCGACCGTCGGCGCGCTCATAGCGCTTGGCGAGTGCGTCGAGCACCATGACGTACGCCGCAGCGCCCTCCGGGGTGGTCAGATTCGGCATGCTGTAAATGCCGCCATGCTCGTAGTTTGGGTGCTGGAGCAGCGCGCCGAGATCCGATGCGGCCCACTGCGGCGCCGGGGAGAGCAGGATGATTCCCAAGACCACCAGGTGACGCTCGGCAGCGGCGAGGAGTGTCGCGTCGAGCTTTTCCCACGCTTCCGGGCGGAGATACCAAGTGTGCCCCGCCGCGGTCACCGGGGCGGCACCAGGAGCCGGGTCATCTTGGAAGAGCGTGTTCAAAAAAAGGTTCACGGTCACGCTACCGACGCCGAACGCGTCGACGTCTCGAGTCTGGAGCGGGTCGCCGACGAAGCCGGCGAGCCCCTTCTTGTTTCGCGGCACCAGGTTGGCGAGGGTCGTCGCAACGGGGAAAACGTCGGTCCAGTGGGCGAACGACGCGAGGAGATCGCCCGCTGCGCGACGCCGGATCACCACGAAGCGCGACAGGAGACGATCGCGACCGTCCTCGGCGAAGCGGGGCACGGCGACGGTGCCGCTCGACCCGTGGAGTGGCCACGTCGTGGAAAAGTGCATCGCGACGACGGCGGGTTGCCACACGGGCCACTCGGCGAGAAACCAATCTCCGCGACGCCCGGCGTTGGCGCTAACCGCGACCGTCACGCTGATCGTGGTCGCCGAAGCGACGGCATGCTCGATCTTCGCGGGATAGTGCCGGAGCAGATAGAGCCGCAGCACGGCTTCCGCGCCGCGGGCAATCGTGGGTTTGGAAGCGTTGTCGGCGGCGACGATCTGGTCCGCGAGCGAGCGAGCGCTCTCGGAAGGTGAAGACGGCGACGCCGTCTGGTCGTCGGCGCGAGCGGCGCCGGCTGCGAGCGCCACGGCCATTGCGAAAAGCCCGTGCGCCCGGAACGCCATCGCTCGTTGACCGGGACGATACCAGCGGCGCACGCGGCGGCGAGGGTGCCCCCCAAAAATCCCTTCGACGTCCTTGCTATTCGACTCGGAGCAGAGTCATCTGGGCGAAACGAGCGATATCCGCTCGAAGAAAGGCACTCATGGGC
Organism: Polyangiaceae bacterium; assembly: GCA_036271175.1. Classification (GTDB taxonomy): domain Bacteria; phylum Myxococcota_A; class Polyangia; order Polyangiales; family Polyangiaceae; genus DASZVB01. The sequence goes on from DATBBD010000247.1 coordinate 17,468, forward strand.
GACAAGTCCCCCAAAGCAAAGCAGCGCGGGCAAGATCAGAAGAGCGCGGCGAAGACGCAGGAAAAGAGCAACCAGGCGAAGCGCCAGGCGTCGTTCGCGACCGGCAACGCGGCCAAAGAAAAGAAGAAGTAGCGGCGGCCTCGTGGCCGCTTCGTTGGAACGCGATCCGCTTCGTCACGCCGACGCGCTCGCGACGGGCCAGCAC
>DATBBD010000248.1:0-5305 GCA_036271175.1 Polyangiaceae bacterium
TCGGCGTCCACTTCACGGGTCGCGCCGACGGGCTCGCGCTCGGCGTGCGCCAATCGTTCGACGTCGGGCGCGACGTTTACTCGATGGGCGAGACGGTCCTGCGCGGCGGTTGGGACTTCGCGCTGCCATTTCGCAACGGCCGCTTCGAGCTCGTGCTCGCGCCGTTCGCCACGTTCGGCGTCAACTACACCTTCCAGAACCTCCACGCGGGCGTGCGGGCGACGGCGGGCTTCGACGCGAAGCTCTTCTTCTTCCAAGGTCTCTACCTGCTCGTTCGCCCAATCGAGCTCGGTTTCGGCGAGTTCGTCGACCTTGGCCCGTTCCAGCAGAACGTCTACTTCACGATGAACGCCGGTCTCGGACTCGGATACGCCTTCTGATCCGTTGGCGAGTCGACCTAGAAAAAAGGCGAGGTAGCTGGCGCGGACCTTGCCCGGTGTTTAGTTTCGGGGTTAGTTCAGTAGTGCGAGGAGAAAAACCACAATGACTGAGAAGAAGGGTCCCCCGCCGCCGCCGCAACCCGAAGAGACGGTTGTCTTCGGCGACGAGCTCCCGGTTCTGCCCATCCGCAACGCGGTGCTGTTTCCCGGTGCGGTCGCCCCGTTCGACGTCGGTCGCGAGAAGTCCGTCGCGCTCGTCGAGGACGTCGACAACCTCGCATCGCCGATCATCGCGATCTTCGCGCAAAAAGATCCGTCGACCGACGATCCCGGACAAGACGATCTCCATCAGGTCGGTTGCGCTGCGCGCGTGTTGAAAGCGCTGAAGCACTCGAGCGGAAATTACTCGCTCATCCTTCAGGGCCTCACGCGCATCAAGCTCGACGACGTGACGCAGGCTGCTCCGTATCTCAAGGCGAAGATCAAGCGCCTCGAGGAGCCGCCGGTCGCGGACGACGAGGCCGAGGCGCTGAGCATGAGCCTGCGCGACATCGCCAAGCAGGTCATCCAGCTCATGCCCGAGCTGCCGCGTGAAGCGGGGTCGCTCATCGATTCGATCCAAGCGCCGGGCGCGCTCGCGGATTTGGTCGCGGCGAACCTCGACGCGCCGGTCGACGAGAAGGCCGCCCTCCTCGAAACCGTCGACGTGAAGGAGCGCATCCGCAAGGTGCTTCGTCTCCTCACTCGGCAGTTGGAAATCCTCAAGATGCGCGATCGCATCAACTCCCAGATCAAAGAGGAGATGGGAAAGAACCAGCGCGAGTACGTCCTTCGCCAGCAGCTCAAGGCGATCAAGGAAGAGCTCGGCGAGGACGACGGCGATCAAGGCGATCTCGACGGCTTGGAAGACCGCATCTCGAAGGCGAGCCTTCCCACGGAAGCCGAGCAGGTCGCGAAGAAGCAGCTCAAGCGGCTTCGCAACATGCAGGTCGGCTCCGCCGAGTACACGGTCGTTCGTACGTACCTCGATTGGATCTTGGATCTGCCGTGGCACGTGCAGACGCCCGACAACCTCGAGATCGCGGCCGTCCGAAAAGTCCTGGACGAAGATCACTACGGGCTCGAGAAGGTGAAGAAGCGCATCCTCGAGTACCTCGCGGTCCGCAAGCTGAAGAAAGACAAGAAAGGTCCGATTCTTTGTCTGATTGGTCCGCCCGGCGTCGGTAAGACGTCGCTCGGTCGATCGATCGCGCGCTCGCTCGGTCGCAAGTTCCACCGCATCTCGCTCGGCGGCGTGCACGACGAGGCCGCGATCCGCGGTCACCGCCGCACGTACGTCGGCGCGCTACCCGGGCAGATCATCCAAGGCATGAAGAAGGTCGGGACGATCAACCCGGTCTTCATGCTCGACGAGGTCGACAAGATCGGCCACGACTTCCGCGGCGACCCCGCGGCGGCGCTTCTCGAGGTGCTCGATCCGGAGCAGAACTTCAGCTTCGCCGATCACTACCTCGAGATCCCGTACGATCTGTCGAACGTCATGTTCGTCGCGACCGCGAACGTCGCCGACCCGATCCCCGCGCCGCTCCGCGACCGCATGGAGATCCTCGAGATCCCCGGCTACACGCGAAACGAGAAGCTCGCGATCGCGCGGCGGCACCTCATCCCGAAGCAGCTCGAGGAGCACGGTATCTCCAAGGAGCAGCTCGACATCACCGACGCGGCGCTCGATCTCGTGATCGATCACTACACGCGTGAAGCGGGTGTTCGTACGCTCGAGCGTCAGGGCGCGAGCATCATCCGCGGCGTGGCGGTGAAGATCGCCGAGGGCGATCTCACGCCGCGCAAAATCGAAACCGAAGAGCAGGTGCGCGAGTTCCTCGGCGCGCAACGCTTCACGTCCGAAGTCGCAGAGCGCACCGAAGAGCCCGGAGTCGCCACGGGCCTCGCGTGGACGAGCGTCGGCGGCGAGATCCTCTTCATCGAAGCGACGAGCATGTACGGAAGCGGGAAGCTCCAGCTCACCGGCCAGCTCGGCGACGTCATGAAGGAGTCGGCGCAAGCTGCGCTCTCGTACGTTCGCGCGAACGCGGAGAAGTTCGGCATCGCCAAGGACTTCCTCGACAAGCGCGACATCCACATCCACATCCCCGCGGGCGCGATGCCGAAAGACGGACCCTCCGCGGGCGTCACGATGTTCACGGCGCTCACGTCGATGCTCACGGGCATCCGCGTCCGCCACGACGTCGCGATGACGGGCGAAATCACGCTGCGCGGCCGGGTCCTCCCGATCGGCGGCTTGAAAGAGAAAGTGCTCGCGGCGCACCGGGCGGGCATCAAGCGAATCATCGTCCCCGAGCGCAACAAGGCCGACCTCGACGAGATCCCGGCCGAGGTGAAGAACGAGCTCGAGTTCATCTTCGCGCAGAAGATGGAGCAAGTGCTCGAAGCCGCGCTCGAGGAAATGCCGAAGCCGAAGCCCACCGAGGCCCCGGCTCCGACGCCGGCCAACTGATTCGCTCGGTTCGGTGAAGAGAGTCAGCCCTGGGGCCGCGAGGTCTTGGGGCTGATTCGTTTTGTAACGCACGCCAACGCGCACGCGCACGCGCGCCCGCGCGGACGCTCATGCAAACGCCCGCGCTCACGCTCTCGCGAACCTTGAGCCGGCCTCCGCGCCGTGCCGTGTGGGCGGTGCGAGAAGTGCTCGCAAGGAGGCTCTCATCCCTCTCACAAAAAACACGAAGAGCCTCGCGGACGCGAGCCAAACTTCGCCGGTCGGAAAGCAGCGGCGTGGGCTGAGATCTTTCGTCGGTCAATACGCGAAGCCCACACCGGGGCAATTCGCGAGGACCCAATCGTGGCAATCGCCGTAGCAGACGAGGCGCAACACGGCGGTCTCCAAGGGCGGCTGGCAGTCGTAATAAGATCCGGTTGGGAGGCACGAAAGTTGGTTGCCACAAGGAAGCGTCTCGTCACCACCGTCGGGCTGCGGCGAGCCGAGTTCGCTGCGCGCGGCGCAGCCGAGCATGAACACGAGCGCAACGAACCTCACGCAACGATCCAACGCCGAGGCAGCGGCGACGTCAACGAGCGTTAGACTGTTCGAGTGCGCGTCGTCGGAAAGCGGAAGCACGGGACGGGCGATCGAGATGGGCTCGACGCGCTCGTGCTGCGGCTCGGCGGCGGTGCGCCGAAGGGCGTGTTTCGCTATCGTAATCAGGAAGGCGTGCGGCGACGTACGAGGACGTCCGAAGGATCGCCGAGCTCCTCGAAGCCGAAGGCGTCGAGTACGCGCTGATCGGCGGATACGCGCTCGCGCTGCAAGGCATCGTGCGGCTCACCGAGGCCGTGGCGTTGTCGTCGAGCCGACGCTCGAAAACGCGCGGCGTTGGGTGCGCTCGCTCGCGAAGCTGCCCGACGGCGCCGCCAACGAGCTCGCCGGTGACGAGACGCTGCATAGAGCGCCATGACGACGCGCGATTTCTTTCGCGCGATGACACCGAACGCGTCGATGGTGCTCTCGGCGCGCACGATGATCGGGCTGCCGAGCAAGAACCCCGGAGTGTGACTGCTGCTCTCCTCGAACGGCGACGTGTTGCCGATGTTCATCGCCGCGGGCGCTCGTGGCGCGAGAGCTTCTTGGTCGCGCGGACGAGCGCGCGCACGGCGCGGCGTCATGGGAGCGCTTCGAACGTTTCGAGCGTGGAGGCGTGGACGTACCACGCGGCGCGCGACGCGAAGTGGATGTTGCGGCGCGGTCTTTCTCCGATCGCGTCGTCGAGCGAGCCGGCGGGGACGAGAAACGTCGTGCCCGGACGATTGAGCCAAGGCGCCGCGCAGCCGCACGTCTTGCAAAACGCGCTCGACCAGCGCGTGCCCTCGAGCTCGAATTTTCCGACGTGATCTTCGCCGCGCAGCCATGCGAATTGCGCCTTCGGGACGAACGCGTTCGCGCAGTGCGCGGAGCCCGACTTCTTCCGGCAGCGGCTGCAGTGGCAATATTGAAACGCGACGAACGGCTCCTCGATTTCGAACGCGACCGCGCCGCACACGCACGCCCCACGGATCTTCATGGGCTCGAGTGTCGAACGGTTGCGCTTCGCGCGAAAGGTCTATGTATGATGTGCGCGTGCGGATTCGCTTGGCTTGCTTTGGGCTCATCGCGCTGGTCGTCGCGTGCGGGGCGCGCACCGACGTGCCGGGTGCGGAAGAAGAAGAGGACGGAAGCATCGCGGACGCGACGCCGTTCGACTCGACGCTTCCCGACGTGAGCGTCGATGTCACGCCGCCACCGCCGCCGCCGCCCGACGACGCGGAGCCGCCGCCGCCGCCACCCCCTCCGCCACCACCACCGCCCGACGATGCAGAGCCGCCGCCCGATGACGCCGAGCCTCCTCCGATCGACGCGGGCCCGCCCGAGTGCAACGTGTCGTGCAAGCACAACCACGACTGCGAACAGCAGTGCACGAGCCTCGGCCCGAACGAGCGCTGGTGCTGCGACGAACAAGTCGACATGTGTTACGCGTTCGCCGGCAAGCACTGCCCGCAAACGATCTTCGACGCGGGCTTCGATTGATGATGTCGAAGTGGGTCTTCGCTGCCGCCGTCCTCGTCGCGTGCATTCCGCAAGCGCCCGCGCCGGTGCGGGCGAGCGCCGCGCCCGCGAAGCCGAGCGGGTGCCGCGAGGAGAACGCCGACTGCGCGGCCGCGTGCGCGCTTCGCGAGACGTCGCGCTCGCCGCAGTTCGTCGAGTGGTTCGATCAGCGCTGCGCGGCGGCGGTCCTCGGGAAAAACCCGGACGTCGTCGTCGGCGCAAACCCGCCGCCGCTCAAGGCCGAGCTCCTCGACACGCGCTGACGCGTTCTCCGATCAGTGCGGCGTCGGATTGACGACGACCGTGTTGATCGGCTGGACGCTCGCGCCCG
>DATBBD010000249.1:0-16973 GCA_036271175.1 Polyangiaceae bacterium
CTCGCGACGCAAAACCCCATGGACCTCGACTACCGCGCCCTCGGCAACGCCGGCGTCTGGTGCCTCGGCCGAGTGCAGACCGACGCTGATCGAGCTCGCGTCATCGACGGACTGGCGTCGAACGACGCCAATCTCGGGCGCACGCTCGGAGCGACGGTGCAACGCCTCTTGCCGCGCTGGTTCGTCATGCGCGACGTCCACGCGGAGTCGTCGGTGACGTTGCTACAACCGCGATGGGCGATGTCGTGGTTGAGAGGGCCGATGACGCGGGGAGAGTTGAAGCGGGCGCGCACTTAGCTAGACAGTGTCGTTTCTTCGGGCGCCCAGGTCGGGAACGCGCGCAGTCAATCCCGCCGGCGAGGTCATCCGCTGGGATAGGATCACGAGTGCATTCGCTGCTGGGACGGCTAACCTGCACGTTCGACTCGCTGAGGCTTCCCAAGCGTGGAACCCACGAGCCGCGCGCTCGATTTCGCCGTCGCTATGCCGCCCGCACGGCCGTCTTGTACCACTCCCAGAACTTCACGACGCCGTCGCGGACGGAGACGTGTGGGGAGTAACCGAGGAGGCGCTGGGCCTTCTGAATGTCGGCGTAGGTGTACTTGACGTCGGCGTCCATCATCGGCGTGTCGACGAGGCGGGCTTTGTCGCCGGCGAGGTCTTCGATCCAGCCGACGAAGTCTTTGAGCAAGACGGGCTCGCCACGTCCGAGATTGATGACCTCGTAGCCGAGGCGGCGATCGGCGGCAGCGACGATGCCGGCGACGATGTCGGTGACGAAGGTCCAGTCGCGGTGCATGTTGCCGCCGTTGTAGAGCGGCACGTCGCGGCCCAGGAAAATGCTGTCGAGCACCTTGTAGGCCATCATGTCGGGGCGACCCCGCGGGCCGTAGACGGTGAAGAACCGGAGGGCGGTGAAGTCGATGCCGTGAATGTGATGGTACGAGTGACCGAGGAGCTCGGCGCTGCGCTTGCTCGCCGGATACGGGGCGAGGGGACGATCGGCGGGGTCGGTTTCGACGAAGGGGTGGACTTCGGTCGCGCCGTACGCGGACGACGTGGACGCGAGCACGAAGTTCGGCTTGCCGTGGTGGAGCGACGCGTCGAGCAGGTTCAACGTGCCGGTGAGGTTCACGTCATAGTAGAGCCACGGATCTTCGACTGACACGCGCACGCCGGCCATCGCCGCGAGATGAGCCACGGCGTCGAATCGATGTTCGGAGAACAGCTTCGCGAGCAGATTGCGATCGCGAATGTCGCCTTCGACGAAGGTGTACTCGGCGCCCTTCGGCGCGAGCGCGCGCACTTCCGCGACGTTCGCGCGCTTGCGACTTGGCGAGTAGTAGTCGTTGAGATTGTCGAGGCCGACCACGTGGTCGCCGCGCCGAAGGAATGCTTCGGCGGTGTGGCTACCGATGAAGCCGGCAGCGCCCGTGACGAGGACCGTTTTTGCTGCCATCTGGCTCGATTTCCGTGGGGTGAGCTACTAGCATTACGGTTCGCGCGAGTGCAAGCGCGCAGGGGTCGCGCGCGGCGACTCGCCCGTCGAGAAAGTCGCTCGATCGATCATGCGTCTCTGTGCGGTCTCCGTGGATCTCGACGAGATCCCTCACTACTACGGGATCCACGGGCTGCCGGCGCCGACTGGACCGGGCGCAAATGCAGTGTACGAGCGCGCGCTCACGCGCCTCGAAGATTGGTCACGCGCCGAGGGGTTGCCGCTCACGCTCTTCGCGATCGGCGCCGATCTCGCCTCGGATGCAAATGCCGCGCGCCTGCGCACCCTCGTGGCGCGCGGTCACGAAGTCGCCAATCACACGCTCGATCACCTCTACGAGCTGACGCGGCGGAGTCGCGATGAGCTCACTCGGCAAGTGGAGGGCGGCATTCGAGCGATCGAGGCGGCAGTCGGCGTGCGCCCCACGGGTTTTCGCGCGCCCGGCTATACCGTCACGGACGCGCTCTACGAGGTGCTCGAGGAACTCGGCGTCGCGTACGATTCTTCGGTGTTTCCCTGTCCGCCTTATTACTTCGCGAAGGCCGCCGCGCTCGCCGCGATCCGGGTCCGCGGGCGCGCGCCGAGCTCCATCCTCGATATCCCCGCCGTGCTCCGCGCGCCGACCCGGCCCTATCGGATCGGGCGGCCGTACTGGAAACCGGGCCGCGGCATGGTCGAGCTTCCCGTCCAGGTCACGCGGCGGCTCCGTCTGCCGTTCATCGGGACGTCGATCACGCTCGCGGGGCCGTCGCGGGCCCGGTTTCTGACTCGCGGCGTGGTGGGTGAACCGCTCGTGAACCTCGAATTGCACGGCATCGACGTCCTCGACGCGAACGACGGATTCGCGGAGCTCAGCGGCCACCAGCCGGACGCCCGCGTGCCTCATGCGCGGAAGCTCGACGCGCTTTCGGCGACCGTGAATGTTTTGAAGGGCGCGGGCTACGCCTTCGTGCGGCTCGACGAGGCTGCGCGGGCGTTCGCGTGAGAGCCATGGCCACGCCGCGCCGACTCGACTAAACCGGGCACGCTTACGGTGCGAGCTTTGGCATGAGAGTGACGCGAAACACCCTGGGTTCGAAAGAATCGAAGAGCGGATCCGGCTCCGTCCTTGCCCTCTTCTTCGCGCTGCTCGTCATCGGCTGGGCGAAACCGGCGCTCGCGGAATCTCCGGAAGAAGTGTACGGCGACCGCTACGCGAACAACTCCGTCTATCTCGAAGGGCTCGGCCCGGGCCTCGTGTACTCGCTCAACTACGATCGCGTGCTCGGCGAAGACTTTTCGCTGCGCGCCGGGCTCGGTCTCGTTCTCGGGGAAGAAAAATCGGCGAGCGGCGAGAAGAGCATCAAACCGTTGATCCTCTCGATTCCGGTAATGCTCAACTACATCGGGAGCGGGTCGCGCTGGAGCATGCTCGAGGTCGGCGCGGGGCTGGTGCTGCTCCACGTCGGCGCCCGCGTGAGCTACATCTACGTGCAGAAGCGAGACAACGCGGAGACGAGCCCGGTTGCGGCAGCGTTGCTCGGCTACCGATATCAACCGCCGAACGGTGGTTTCATGTTTCGCGCCGGGGTGACTGCGTTCGTCGGCCGCTATGGGTTCTTGCCGCTCTGGCCGTACGCGTCCGCCGGTTGGTCCTTCTGAGCGGCGTTTCGGCGAACGCCGAATCAGCGATGCTTTTCTTCGTCGCGAGCCGCGAGGAGCTTTCCAGCGGCGATACCGCTCGATTCGATGAAGCGGTTGGCAAGGTCGCTCTTTCCGGAGACGAGCTCTTCCGGGGTCCCCTCGCCGACGACCTTCCCCTTCGCGAGCAAAAATAAATAATCCGCGATTTTTAGCGCACTCGTCATGTCGTGCGAGATGACCACGCTGGTGACGCCGAAGCGGTCGCGGGTCTGCTCGATGAGCTCGTCGACGAGGCGACTCGTGAGCGGGTCGAGGCCGCTGGTCGGTTCGTCGTAGACGATGATTTCGGGCTCGAGCATGAGGGCCCGAGCGAGCGCGACGCGTTTTCGCATGCCGCCCGAGAGCTGACTCGGAAATCGCCGTTCGACGCCGTTCAAGCCGAGCACCGCCAGCTTCTCGAGCACCTTGTCGCGGATCTCCTTTTCCTTGAGCTTCGTGTGCTCGCGGAGCGGGAACGCGACGTTGTCGAGGACCGAGAGCGAATCGAGCAAGGCGGCGTACTGGAACACCATGCCGAATTTCTGACGGACGCGATTCAACTGCGTCTCGTTCAGCGGCGCGATGTCGATGCCGTCGACGATGATCGAGCCAGTGGTCGGCTTGTCGAGTCCGATGAGCAGCCGGAGCAGCGTCGTTTTTCCGGCGCCCGATCCGCCGATGATGACGGCGATGTGACCGCGTTGCACCGACAGGCTCACGTCGTCGAGCGCGACGAAGTCGTCGAATCGCTTGGTGACGTGTTGGACGACGATGTGCGGTTCGGCCGGTTTTTGGCCATTTTCGCCCGGGGCGCCCACCGCCGGACCTTATCACCAAAGCTGGCGTCTTTTCCTGGGGGCGGCGACTTGACGAACGTGCTTCTCCGGGGGATGACGACCCACTATGACCGAAGAGCACCTCACGGCCGTGGTCGCGGCTGCCGAAGCCAAGAAGAACAACCAGGGTTTTTGGGCGACGCAGGAAGGTCGCCACATCACGCTGTACGTCTCGGCGAATGGGACGAGCCTGACCGTGAGTCGCGTCGAGGCGCTGAAGCTCGACGGTCACCTGCTCCGAGCGAAGACGGTGCGCGGCGAGATGTTCGTCCTGGCCGTCGAGGACGTGTTCGCCGCGGCGGTGGAGCCCGAGGCACAGGGCGGTCGTCGCGCTGGATTCGGCTGAACGAATCGGCGCGCTCGCGGCGTTCGTCGTCGGTGACGTACTCCGGATCCGACGGCGCCACGTCGAGGACGCGCTCACGCGCGCGGGCGTGGCGAGACCCAGCGGCGTCGCGCGGGCGATGTATCGGAGTCTCGGGAGGGGGCTCGCCGAGCTGCTCGCCACGGTGCTTTTTCGCGCGCCGCGGGCGCTCGTCGAGGCGCGGCCCCCGACGGCGTTTCTCGACTATCACGCGCGCTCGGGTCGCGGCGCGGTCATCGCGACGGCGCACACCGGCAACTGGGACGTCACGGCGTGTGCGATCGCGGCTCACACGCCGCTGACGGTCGTCACGAAGCGACTCTCGGTGGGGTGGCTCGACGGCATTTGGCAGCGCGCTCGCGCCCGTCGCGGGGTGCAATTGGTGGAAGCCGGCCGCGCGTCGCGAATCGTCGCGCGCGCGCTCGCTCGGCGCGAGCTGGTCGCCATGTTGATCGATCAAGCGCCGGAGCGGCGTCGCGCCGTGGTCCGGACGACGTTCCTCGGCGCGCTGGTGTGGGTCGACCTCGCGCCCGCGCTGGCCGCGCTCCGGGCGCGCGTGCCGCTCGTGGCGGCGTTTCCCTATCGCGACGGGGACGGAACCCTCGCCGTCGATATCGCGGCGATCATCGAACCGCCGCTCCGGCCGAACCGCCGCTGGGCCGAAGCGACGATGATCGAGGCCACGCGGCTCCTCGAAGCGTTCGTCGAGCGGCGGCCCGAGCAATGGCTCTGGATGCATCGGCGATGGAAGGACCTACCGGAAGCGCCGATCGGTGCGACGCGGCTCCGGGTGTTGCCGGGCTAATGGTGTAGCGGTATGCGACTTCCATGGACGTCGACGATCCGCTCCGTATCGGTCGCTTCTCGTTCGCTTCACGCCTCTTCGTCGGGACCGGGAAGTACAAGGACGTCGACGAGACCCGGCGTGCGCTCGAAGCGTCGGGCGCGGAGGTCGTCACGGTTGCGCTTCGGCGCGTCGATCTGAAGGACCGCGGCAACGGCTCGATGATGCAGCTGCTCTCGAGCGGGCGCTTCACGATCCTGCCGAACACCGCCGGGTGTTACACGGCGGACGAGGCCGTTCGCACGCTCCGGCTCGCTCGCGAGCTCGGCATTGCCGACATCGTGAAGCTCGAGGTGATCGGCGATCCGAAAACGCTGTATCCGGACAACGAGCAGACCCTCGAGGCCGCGAAGATCCTCGTGAATGACGGCTTCACGGTGCTGCCGTATTGCATGGACGATCCGATCGTCTGTCGGAAGCTCGAGGAGATCGGGTGCGCCGCGGTGATGCCGCTCGCCGCGCCGATCGGCTCCGGGCTTGGGATCCGGAACCCGTACAATCTACGGATCATCCTCGAGCAGGCGAAGGTGCCGGTCATCGTCGACGCCGGGGTCGGCACGGCGAGCGACGCGGCGGTTGCGCTCGAGCTCGGCTGTCACGGCGTGCTCATGAACACGGCGATCGCCGAAGCGAAAAATCCGGTTCTGATGGCGAGCGCGATGCGGGAAGCGGTGAGCGCGGGTCGAAAAGCGTTCCTCGCCGGCCGCATGCCACGGCGTCTGCACGCGAGCGCGTCGAGCCCCGAGACGGGCATCGTCTGACGCCGTCGGCCGGTCTCTCCCCGTCCGGCACGAAGCCGCGCGAGCCGCTCACGGCGTATCAGCGACGCCTTCTCGCGTTTCTGAGCGTCGCCGCGTTCTTCGAGGGCTACGACTTCATCGCGCTCACCCAGATCCTCCCGAATTTCAGGGCGGATATGGGCGTCGGCAAAGACGTCGCCGGGCTCATCCTGACGATCATCAATTTCGGGACCGTCGCCGCGTACCTGCTCGTTCGCATCGCCGACCAATGGGGGAGGCGCCGCGTCCTCACCGTGACGATCGCCGGCTACACGGTGATGACGTTTCTCTCCGGCCTCGCGCCGAACCCATGGGTCTTCGCGGTGTGCCAGATGATCGCGCGCGTCTTTCTCATCGGCGAATATGCGACCAGCGCGGTAGTCGCAGCCGAGGAGTTCCCGGCGGCGCGCCGCGGGACCGCGCTCGGCGTCATCGCGGCGTTCTCGAGCCTCGGTTCGGTCGTCTGCGCGGGCGTCGTGCCGCTGTTGTTGAAGCTGCCGTGGGGGTGGCGCTCCGTCTATTTCGTGTCGATCCTACCGCTCGTCACGGTCGCTTACGCCCGGCGGGGCCTCCGCGAGACCACTCGCTTCGCCGAGCAGGTACGAGGCGAGGCGCGACCGTCGCTCCTCCGGATCTGGCGGACTCCGCACCGCCGTCGCATGCTCGAGCTCGGCGCGATCTGGTTCACGGCGTACATCGCGACGCAAAACGGCGTCACGTTCTGGAAGGATTTCGCGGTCACCGAGCGCGGCTTCTCGGACGCCGACGTCGGCAAGGCGATCGCCGTCGCCGCGGTCGTCGCGATGCCCTTCGTGTTTTTCGTCGGCAATTTGCTGGACTGGGTCGGCAGGAAGCACGGCGCCGCGATCGTGTTCTCGGCGTGTTCGCTCGGGACGTTCGCGCTCTACACGCTCCACGGAAAAGCGGTGCTCACCGTCGCGCTCGTCCTCGGGATCTTCGCGTCGAGCGCGGCGCTTCCGGTCCTGAACTCGTTCACGACCGAGCTCTTCCCGACCGAAATGCGCGCCGACGGCTATGCCTGGTCGAACAATTTGATCGGCAGGGCAGGGTACGTGCTGTCGCCGCTCGTCATCGGCGTCCTCGCACAATCGCTCGGATGGGGACCGGTCATCCGAACGACCGCCATTTTCCCCGTCGTCACCATCGTTCTCGTTTACGTGCTCCTTCCCGAGACGAAGGGGAGAGCGCTCGAAGAGACGTCGAGCCTCGGCTGACGAAGGGTCGTGTTCGGGGGAGTTCAGGCCTCGGTTGACGTCGCCGGTGCGTCATGGCTAGATCTGGCCATGACGCGCGTGAAGATCGCCGACTTGAAAGATCACCTGTCGGCGCATCTTCGCGCGGTCGAGCGCGGCGGTGAAATCGAAGTGACCGATCGAAATCGTCCCATCGCGAAGATCAGCCCACTCCCGAGCAAGGGCCGGCGCGTCGACATCGTGCCCGCGCGACGCCGCTTCTCGGCAGCCGACAAACAGCCGCTATCGCCCGCTCGCTGGGCCATCGAATCGCTCGAATTGCTGCTGCAAGAGCGGCGGGAGCGGTGAGGGCGTACGTCGATTCGTCCGTACTTCTCCGCTTCGTTCTGGGCGAGCCCAATCGGCTGAAGGGCTTCGGTCGCGTGACGCGCCCCATCGCAAGCGAGCTCATTCGTCTCGAATGTCTTCGTACCATCGACCGCGCGCGATTGCGGCTCGGCGTCTCCGACGACGCGATCGCGACGAGACGCGCGGCCGTGCTCCAGCGGCTCGAGGCATTCGACCTGATCCGGGTCGGAAGCGACGTGCTCGAGCGAGCCGCGGAACCCTTCCCGACGACGCTTGACTCGCTCGACGCCATCCACCTGGCGAGTGCTCTCCTCGCTCGCGACGGAGCGTCCGCCCTCGCGTTTGCGACGCACGACACCGAGCTCGCGACGGCCGCGCGAGCGGTCGGGTTTCGCCTCCTGACCTGAGCGCGCGACTCGGCGTCCGATCGCCGGAGCCGTGGGCTGCCGTCTTGACCGACGCCAGCGACCCGCGTATCGATTTCGATCCATGAACGCGCTCGGGTGCTGCTTTCTCTGCGCGCTCCTCTCCGGGGCGCCGCTGCAGTGTTCGCGGAGCCCCGACCCCGAGCTCGAAACGTACGAGACGCCGCCCGAGTCGCTCTACGCGCTCGCGGAGCGGTTTCGAGTGCACGGCGAAGAGCACGCACGCCGCGAGACGCTCGAGTATCTCGTCGATCGCTACCCGAACAGCCGCTTCGCGCTCCGGGCGAAGGACGAGCTGGCGTCGTCCGGGGCGAAGGCCACGTCGTCGAGGGATCCGTGACCGCGACGATGCGTCATGCCGCGGCGCCGCGGCTCGTCGTCATCACCGATTCGACGCTCGCACCGGAGAGCGTCCTCGAACGCCGGATCGAGCTCCTCTTGTCGTTGTCGCGCCCGGAGACGGTCATGGTGCAGCTCCGCGACCCTGCGTTGCCGGTGCGCCAGCGGTTTTCGTTTGGCAGAAGGTTGGGCGAACTGTGCGACGCTCACCGCCAATGGTTCGTCGTGAACGATCGGCTCGACCTCGCCGTCTTGCTCGGCGCCGACGGGGTTCATCTCGGTGAGCGGAGCGCCTGCGTGAAAGACGCGCGCGCCGTTCTGCCGAAAGGCGCCTTCGTCTCGCAGGCGTCGCATTCGCCCGGGGTTCACGAAGACGGCGTCGACGCGGTGCTCTTGTCGCCGATCGCCGACGCGCGGAAAGGTCGCCCCGCGCTCGGGGTGCGCGCGCTCTGGGACGCACGGCGACACATCGGCGCCGCACTCGCTCCGGGACGCGCGCCGCTCCTCTTCGCGCTCGGAGGCATTCGCGCCGAGAACGCGCGCGAGTGCCTGGACGCCGGAGCCGATGGAGTCGCGGTGGTCGGTGCGGCACTCGACGGCCGCGCCGTCGAGCCCCTCCTCGAAGCCCTCGACATTCTTGGTTAGGTGGCGTGGCGTTCCAGCGTCACCTTCACTGGAACTTGATTCACGTCGACGCTGACCGCGCCGTCGCTTTCGGCTTCGCGAAGACCGACCGCGAGGATTTCCTTGGAGATCGAGACGGCGTGTTCACGGAGCGCGCCGGCAACGACGGGATCCGCGCACGACCACGCGACCTTCACGCGATCGGTGATGTCGAGACCGGCGTCTTTGCGGGCATTTTGCATCACGCTGACGAACTCGCGGGCGATGCCCTCGTTGCGGAGGGCCTCGTCGATCTGGGTGTCGAGGGCAACCGTGACGCTGCCGTCGGTCGCGACCGCGCGATCGCCCTTCGCGTCGCGCTTCAGGAGCACGTCATCGAGCGTCAGGGTCTCGCCTTCGATGGTCAGCGACTCTCCGGCTTCGAGCTTCGCGACGTCGCTCGAACCGAGCGCGGCCAGCGCCGCGCCCACCGCCTTGAGCTTCGGTCCGAGCCGCTTGCCGAGCGTCTTGAAATTGGGCTTCACCGTGACGGTCGCGAACGCACTCTCGTCGGCGAGGGTCTCGACCACCTTCACGTTGATCTCGTCGGCGATGAGGCTCGCCGAGGCGAGCACGGCTTCACGGATCTTCGGATCGCGATGCGCCACGGTGAGCTGCGCGAGCGGCTGGCGCACCTTGATGCGATGCTCTTCGCGTAGCTTTCGCGCGAGCGTGACGACGGTGCGCGCGACGGCCATGCGCTCCTCGAGCGCGCTGTCGATGAGCGACACATCCGCCTGGGGATAGTCCACGAAGTGGACGCTCTTCGGCGCGGAGGCGTCGACCGGACGAACCAGCCGCTGATAGACCGTCTCCGTTAAAAACGGCATGAACGGCGCCAGCACTTTGGCGAACGTCACGAGCACTTCGTAGAGCGTCGCGTACGCCGCCGTCTTGTCGCGGTCGTCCTCGGACTTCCAGAACCGCGGACGCGAACGGCGCACGTACCAGTTCGTCATGTCGTCGATGAACGCGACGAGGCGCGGGACGACGTTGTCGAGCCGGTACCGCTCCATTTCGCGGTTCACGTCGGCGACGAGACTCTGCAAGACGCTGAGGATGAATCGGTCGATGTCGGGGCGCTCGGCGGGGGGCGGCGCGACGGCGCACGTCGGGTCGTATCCGTCCACGACGGCGTACGTCGTGAAGAAGCTGAGCGCGTTCCAATACGGAAGTACGACCACGCGGACGATCTCCGAGAGCCCCCGTTCGGAGAAGCGCAGCGGCTCGCCACGCACAACGGGCGAGTCGATCATGTACGCGCGGAGGGCGTCCGCGCCGTATTTCGAGATCACGGTGTTCGGGTCGGGATAGTTCTTCCGACTCTTCGACATCTTCTGGCCGTCCTCGGCGAGGATGAGCCCATTGACGACCACGTTGTCGTACGGCGAGCGGCCGAACAACGAAACGCCGAGGACGAGCAGCGTGTAAAACCACCCGCGCGTCTGATCGAGCCCCTCGGCGATGAACTGCGCGGGGAAGAACTTCGCGAACGCCGCCTCGTTCTCGAACGGATAGTGATTCTGCGCGTACGGCATCGAGCCGGACTCGAACCAGCAATCGAGCACCTCGGGCGTGCGCCGATAGGTTTTGTCGCCTTTGCGGATCACGACCTCGTCGACGACGTGCTTGTGCAGATCGGTCACGCGGACGCCGGAGAGCGCTTCGAGCTCGGCGATGGAGCCGACGCACAGGCGATCGTTCGCGTCGTTTTCGTTCACCCAGATCGGCAAGCACGAGCCCCAGAAGCGATTGCGGCTGATGTTCCAGTCGTTCGCGTCCTTGAGCCAGTTGCCGAACCGGTTTTCGCCGACGGCTTCGGGGATCCAGCGGACCTGGTCGTTCGCGGCCACGAGCTCGTCGCGCCTATCAGCGACTTTTACGTACCAGGCGTCGATGGCGCGATAGATGAGCGGTGTGTCGGTGCGGTAGCAAAAGGGATAGCTGTGAACGAGCGTCGATTGCCGGAAGAGTTTGTCCGACTCTTTCAGCTTCTTGATGATGCCGCGATCGGCTTCTTTGCACTGAACGCCGGCGAAATCCGGAACCAGCGACGTGAAGCGAGCTTCGGCGTCCAGGGGATCGACCAGATCGATTCCAGCGGCGCGGGCAACCCTAAAATCGTCTTCGCCGTAAGCGGGCGCGATGTGAACGATGCCGGTGCCGTCCTCCGTCGTGACGAACCCGTCCGCGAGGACGACGAAGCTCTTCGGATGGTTCGCGAAGTAGTCGAAGAGCGGCTCGTAACGAAACCCGACGAGCTCGCTGCCCTTCACCTTGTGAACGACGGTGACCGTGTTCGGCTTGTCGAAGTTCGCCGCGAGCCTCGCCTCGGCGAGCACGTAGAGCGCGTTCGTCGCGGTCTCGCGGACGACGACGTAGTCGATGTCCGGACCCACCGCGAGCGCGAGGTTCGACGGAAGCGTCCAGGGAGTCGTCGTCCACGCGAGGAAAAACAGCGGTTCGCCCGCGGAGAGCGCGTCGCTGCCCGCCGTCACGCGAAAGCGCACGGTGATCGCCGGATCTTGCACGTCGTGGTAGTTGCTGTTCGCTTCGAAGTTCGAGAGCGGCGTCGTCAGCTTCCAGCTGTACGGCATGATCCGGTACGACTTGTAGACGCGACCGCGATCCCACAGTTGCTTGAAGACCCACCACACGGACTCCATGAAGTCCGTGTCCATCGTTTTGTAATCGTCGTCGAAGTCGACCCAGCGACCCATCCGGGTCACCGTTTTTCGCCATTCTTCGACGTACGTGAGCACCATCGAGCGGCAGCGCTCGTTGAAGTCGGCAATGCCGCGCTGGATGATGTCGGCGGAGCCGGCTAACCCGAGCGCGTCCTGCGCGAGCGCTTCGATGGGAAGACCGTGGCAATCCCAGCCAAACCGTCGCGTGACGACGTGCCCGCGCATGTTCCAATAGCGCGGAACGATGTCCTTGATGGTGCCGGCCAGGAGATGGCCGTAGTGCGGCGTCCCCGTCGCGAACGGAGGCCCGTCGTAGAAGACGTAGGCCTCGCCGCCTTCGCGACGTCGGTTCGATTCATGAAAGGCGTCGAGGGACTCCCACAGCCGAAGCACGTCTTCTTCGAGCGCGGGGAAGTCGGCTTGCGCGGCGACCTTTTCGAACGGCGACGGATTCGGCATCGATGAAGTTCCCGGGGAGCGCCCAATCTAACGCGCCTGCGTCTTTCGGGAAGTCACCCGAAAGAATGGCGAGCGGGAGCTCCGAGGGAACCCGAGCGCTCAGGCTATTGCGTGGGCGCGGCGCCCATCGCAGGCACGCAAGCCGGCGAGATGCACTGGAAGCCGGGCTGGCAGTCGTTCGCGCTCTGACACGGCCACGCGCAGCGACCCGCCTGGGTGTTGCAGCGGTGACCGAGGCACGTCGCGTCGGCCTGGCAAGGGAACGCCATCGGCGCGGGAGTGGACATTGCGCCCGCGGTCGGTGCGGCAGTCGGCGCGGCCGTGGGTGCAGTGGGGTAGGTCGGCGCCGCAGTCGGCTGCGTGGGGTACGTCGGTTGCGGTTGCTGACCGTAAGCGGGCTGTTGGCCGTACGCCGGTTGCTGACCGTAAGCGGGCTGCTGGCCGTACGCCGGCTGCTGACCGTAAGCGGGTTGTTGCCCGTAAGCGGGTTGTTGCGCGGGCGCCGTGTCGTCGTTCTTCTTGCATGCCGCGACGATGAGCGTCGGAACGGCGACGGAAATGGCAATCACGGAAAAAGCCTTACGCATTGAGAGCTCCTCGTGCCGCGCAGGCTAGCATCAAGGCCGAGTGCTTTACATCCGTAAGGACGGAAGGGAGCGTGGTATCGTCTCGTGCTGGCCTCATGACCAGGACGTCAGACCAGGGGGAGCTCCTCGGTGAGGAGCCGGTTCGGCGTTTGGAGGCGAACGTCCAAGCCGCGCTGCGCCGGAAACCGGCGCAAGAAATGAAGCTGGCTGGCGCGTTCAGGGAACTCGCGCCAAATTCGAAGAGGCTCGGCGATTTGCTCGCCGAGACCGTTGAAACGCTCGTGAAGCGTGCTTCATTCGATCGGCCGTTATTCGCGGCCGCGGTTCGCGGTCTCGCGGACGTTCGCGGCGCGGGCGCGGCGAGCGAGATCGAGCGTGCATTGTCGACGGAAGAGGCCGGCGGTCTGTCGACGTTGTCGGCTGCGTGTCGACTCGACAGCACACGTTTGTCGGACGCGCTCGCGCGCGTCGCGGCGTCGCGGCATCCCCATCTGGCGTTCGCGGCGGAGGTCGCGCGGATGGCTCGCGGCGAGTCCGGTGGGCAGCACATCGCCGCGCTCGCTCCGAAGATCAAAGAGAGCCATCGCATCGAGCTGTGCGTCGAGCTGCTGGTGCCGCTTCTGCGTTACCCGGTTCTCCCCGTTTCCATCGCGCCGGCGCTCGCCGTGTTGCGCGGTGCGGAGCGACACCTGGGGCGATGGCTCGTGTTCGGTGAGATCGCGGTGAGGGCAGGCGATCTCGCGCCGCTCGAGGAAGCGCGGCAACGCGCGACCGAAGGCCCGTCGAGCGCGCGCGCCGCGTGGGCGCTCGTCGCGTGGGCGCTCGAGACCGAACCCGCGCCGCCCGCGGTTCGCCCGACCGTCGAAATCGTGTCGCGGCTCAGCGATCGTCCGAGTGCGGATCGAGATCCGACGTTTCTCTATCGGCTCGCGGAGGCCAAGGTGCCGAGCGCAAGGCCGATGCTGGAGAGCCTGTGCCGAGGCCCACTTCGCTCCGAGGCCGCCGTGCGTTCGGCGCTCTACCTCGCGCGCGACCACGGTCGCGACGATCTCCGCGCCGCGCTCGGCGCGCTCGCCGAAAACCCGCGTCAAGACACGCTCCGCGGCATCGCCGCCGCGGCGCTCTACGATCTCGGCGACCACGACCGCCCGAGCGAGCTCGCCGACGAGTTCGTCAACAGTCGACAGCTGTCCACGGTGACCTGGGGAGCGCTCCTTCGCGCGGCGAAGAATGGGCGCGCCGGGCGGCTCGTCTCGGAACCGACGTATCGTCGCGTCGAGCTCGGGTGGGTCGAGTGAGGACCGTGCGCTTCCGGTGCTTCGGCGCGATGCTGGTCGCGCTCGGGGCATCGGTCGCGCCAACACGAATCGCACACGCAGATTCGCCGCGCATGACGCTCTTCGCGGGCGGCGGCGACGACGATCAAGACGGCGCGGTCGATCGCGACTCGAAAACGCCGGACGGCGCGCACGACATCGAGTGGATGAGCACGACGGGCACGCCGTTTCAGGTGCGCTCGATCAAGGGCGCCGGGGTCCGGGTGATCGCCGGACAGCGAGCGATGACGGCGGCGTCGTTCGCGAGCGGCCTCCGCGCGAAACGCATCGGGCTTCAGGGCCTCTTGCCGGGCAAGGCGTCGGTCGACCTGGGCTCGCGGTTCGTCGACCTCGACGTCTGCGGCGTGTTCGCGACCGACTCCGACGGCGGTCGCGTCGACCTCGCGACGTCGCACGCGTCGATCTCGCGAACCTTGCCCTCGCCGGTCGCAGAAGAAACGGACGAGGGGCCCGATCGCGACGCGCTGTCCTGGACCTTCGTCTGTCCGCGCGGCGCCCTGCCGCCGAAGGTACGGATCTCGTCGTCGCGACCGTCCGGGGAACCCCTCGACGGCATCGAGGCCGCCGACATCGCGCCGATTCCGTGTCCGTCGAACACCGCGGCCGCGCTCGAATGCGGCGGCACGGGTCCGATCCGCGCGTCACCGGACCTCGTGGATCGCGCCTATGCGGCGACCGCGGACCGCTCGCTCCGCGCGGAGGTAGGCGGACGGATCGTGCTCTCGGTGCTCGGCAAAAAAGCCGCGAGCATCCGCGTCGGCGGCCCGCGAAGAACGGCGGTCGGCCCCATCGATCGGTACCGCGCGCGGCTAAGGTTTCACGTCGTGCGCGAGTCGGCGAGAAAGGCGTCGCGGAGCGAGATCGACGACGCGAAAGAGATGTCTCGCGACGAGGCGCGCACGGCGAGCATGCTCTGGGGCCAGTGTGGCATTCACTTCGGCCCCGACGCGGACGTCAGCGTCGACGTCGTCGATCCGCCGGGGCCGTACCTGGTTGCACTCGGGTGCGATCTCGGTCTCCCGGCGAGCGGCGGCACGGTGGCGCTGCAGGTCGACGGCAAACCGGTTCGCGTCACGGCGAACCCCGACGACGCGCCCATCGTCGTCGCGCGCGCCGTCGCGAGCGCCATCGAATCGCTGGGGTTCGTCGCGACCGTGAGCCCGAACGCGCGCATTGCAGAAGCGGCCCTTCGCACCGCAGACGTGCTCGTGCACCGGAAAAACGGGCAATTCGCCGAGCTCGCGCCTGCTCCGGACGCGCCTCTCTCGGCCGATCCGACGCTCGGCGTCTGTCTCGGCGAGGTGAACCTCGACGACGGTCTCGCGCACTTCGACGATCTCGACGCGGTCGCCGGCACGCTCGAAGAACGGACGCTCATCAAGGCGTATCAAGACGACGACCCCGCGACGATCGAGGTGTTCGTCGTACCGAGCTTCTCGAAGAGCGGGCGCATCGGCGAGTCGTTCATCGACTCCGACGGCTCCAGCATCCAGAACGCGATCATCGTCGACCGCGCGGGCATTCGCGCCGGCGCGCGTTCGTACGCCCTGGCGCACGAAATCGGTCACGTGCTCCTCGATCTGCCCGGCCACCCCGACGACTTCGGCGTCGACCGACCCTGGTACTTGATGGACGCCGACGCCGCCGACCCGACGATTTTCGGGCCCCGACGACTCTCCGTCGCCGAATGCGAACGCGCCGTACGACAGAGCGGCCCCGGCTCTGCGATTCCGCTTTTGTCGGCGTGGCCGCTGTACGGCGCGAAGCCCGGGATTGCGAAATAGCCTTGCTCGGCGCGGGCTCGCGTCGCGCGCGATTTTCGGGCGCGGCTACTGCGGCACGATCTCGATGAGCTCGGTGCCGGCCGCGTACGCGTAGCTCACGTTGCGATCGAAACCGTCGACGAGGACGCTCACTTTTTGCGACGCCGCGACCTGGTGAACGCCGTCGTTTTGCACGCCCGGCGAGACCGTGATGTTCCCGGTGGTCGACTCCGAGATCACCGGGAAGCTCAGCTGGCAGCGGTAGACGGAGAACGCCGACGGCGTAGCCGCGGGATCCGGCGAGACGACGACGTCTTTCGTGCAGCTCGTGAGCTTGTCGACCGAGTTTCCGTCGAGGAGCACCTCGGTGCCCGCGGGCGCCACGATGCGAATGAAGTCGAAGACGTATTTGTCCGGCGTCAGAAAGACGTACGTCGATCGAAACTGCTCGATGGGCGGGATGACGAGGAGGCTCGGATCGCCGCCCGGTAACCCGGTGGGCACGCCGGACGCTGCTTGGCTCGGCGACACACTCGCGAGCGAGACGGGGTCGGTGCTCTCCAGATAGAAATCCGCCGTCGCCGTGATGTTGGCGAAATCGCCGAGATCACTCAATGTGAGCGTGTCGTAGGGCGCCGCGAGCGTCGTGTGAATGACCGCGCCGCGACTGGTCGACGCCGCGACGCGGAAGAACTCGGGGGCATCGAATTCGCTCAGGGTCGTTGCCCCGGCGGCGAGAATGGCTTTCGTGCGGTTCGGCGAAATGGTCGCTACGAATCGCTCGCCCGCCGTCCGGATCGGGTCGAGCTGCTGCTCCAGGTGATCGGCGCAACATTGTCGCTGAGACAACTTCGAGAAGAACGGCGCGTCGCTCGCTTCGCCGCCGCTGAACACCACGACGGGTTGATCGGAATCGACGAGCGACCCCGTAAAGTCGGCGTTGAAATCGCCGGTCTCGAGGTTCAACACGTCGAACGGGCCGAGCGTGTAGTCGATCGTGCCGCCGGGCAGCGTTTCGGCGATGGGCCCCCCGGGAACGACGCGTGTTTTGGTGTGCACCCGGACGTGAGTTGCGTCGCGGGTTCCGACGATCGCCAGAAATGCGCGCAAATTCGTCGGCGGATTGCTGCTGAAATTCGTGTTCGGGTCGTCGGTGGCCGCGATGGTT